>JAKAUF010000373.1 GCA_021827785.1 Acidobacteriota bacterium
TCTACGATGCGGTGTTCATCAGTCCGCTGGCGGCGGCGGTGACAGGGCATGCGGAGGTGCGGGGGAAGGCGGCGCTGCGGGCGTATTGGACCGAGGCGCTGCGGCTGCGCGGCGCGCCGCCGAAGTTCACGCTGGATTCAGTGGTGTGGGACGCCGAGCGCAAGGTGCTGGTCGTTCTGTACACCTCGGCCGAGCGGGGCGGGGAAGTGCGGAAGGCGGAGCTGATGGCGTTCGCGGCCGACGGCCGGATTCACCGCGGCGAGGCCTTCGCCGGTGCGCTCGCCGCCGCTGCCGGGGCGTAGCGTCCAGCCCGCGTAGTTCGCCGCCCGGGGCGCCGTCCGGCGTTCCCGACGCCATCGCCGCTCGTGGGGTAGGGCTCCCGCCCTGCGTGCCGCCGCCCCCCGGGCGGCGGGAATTCGCCAACCGGCCGCGGCGTCGGCGATTGTCTACAGCGCCGCCCTGCGCACCAGCCAGCCGCCCCCCTGGGGCGTCCCGGCAACGGCGGGGCCGCCGTTGCCGCCCTGATGCCGTGAACTCCCCCGACGCCGCCATCGGCCGCGCGACCGCCTTCGCCCGTCCCTCGTCCCCCGTCCCCCGTCCCTGTCCCTTCGGGCTATTCGTCCGCGGGCTCGGGGGCTTCCAGGCCATCGAGCCATTCGGGATCGAGGCGCCAGGCGCGCAGGGCGGCGTGAATGGTGGAAGTGGCGTAGCCGGCTTGCCAAAGGCGGCGGAACAGGGAAGCGGCTTGGGCGGGGGTATCCGGGCGACGCAGGCGCTTGCGGCGAATGTAGGCGGCCAGCAGCGCCGCTTCGTCGGCTTCGCCGTAGGCGGCGGCGACCGCGGCGGCGATCAGGGCGTCGGGCACGCCGCGGCGGGCTAATTCGCGGCGGCACCGCGCCGGGCCCCAGGCTTCGGCGTCGCGGCGGTAGCGGGCGAAGGCTTCGGCAAAACGGCGGTCGTCCAGATAGCCATGATCGCGCAGACGGGCCATGGCGGCGTGCAGGGCTTCGGGGCCGGCGGCGCGGGGAGCGAGCAGCCGCTGCAATTCGGCGGCGGCGCGGGCGCGCGAAGCCAGCAGGCGGACGGCGCGGTCGTAGAGGCCGTCGGCGTCGAGCTTGGCGGGTTCACGTGGGCCGCGCGGGGACATAAATACCATGGCCGGCGCCCGCCGCCGGCCCATGGGCCTATTTGCCGCCGTTCAGGCGGAGCCAGTAATAACCGTATGGGCCGAGAGCTAATTGGTAGGGTTCGGCGCCGACGATGGGAAAGGCCGCGTCGCCGAACATTTCCACGGGAATGGACCCGGCGAAGCGGGATAGGTCAAGACGCGCGGCCTGGGAGGTGTGAGCCAGGTTGGCGACGACCAGGATGGTTTGTTCGCTGTCGCGGCGCAGGTACGCCAAGACACGGTCGTTGTCCGGCGCCAGCATCTCCAGCGCGCCGGTGCCCAAAACGGGATTCTTGTGGCGGAGCCGGATCAGGTCGCGCATCCAGTTCAGCAGCGAGTTGGGGTTTTGGAACTGCCGCTCGACGTTCACCGCCTGGTAGCTGTAGACGGGGTTCTGGATCAGGGGCGAATACAAGCGCTCGGGCGTCGCCTTGGAGAAGCCCCCGTTGCGATCCACGTTCCATTGCATCGGGGTGCGTACGCCGTTGCGGTCGGAAAGATAGATGTTGTCGCCCATGCCGATCTCATCGCCGTAGTAGAGGATGGGCGAGCCGGGCATGGAAAACAGCAGGGTGTTCATCAGCTCGATCTGCCGCCGGCTGTTGTCCACGATCGGCGCCAGGCGGCGGCGGATGCCGATGTTCAGCTTCATGCGCGGATCGCGGGCGTACTCGTAGTACATGTAGTCGCGTTCCTCGTCCGTGCACATCTCCAGCGTCAGCTCGTCGTGATTGCGCAGAAACAGGCCCCATTGGCAGTTGGCGGGGATGGCGGGCGTCTGCGCCAGAATGTCCACGATGGGCCGGCGGCTTTCCTGCCGCGTGGCCATGAACAGCCGGGGCATGAGGGGGAAATGGAAGGCCATGTGGAACTCATCGCCGCGGCCGAAGTACTGCACCACGTCGGAGGGCCACTGGTTCGCTTCCGCCAGCAGGATGCGCTCGCCGTGGTAGCGCGCGTCCACCTTGGCGCGCAGCTCCTGGAGGAAGGCGTGGGTTTCCGGCAGGTTTTCGCAGTTGGTGCCCTCGCGCTCGAACAGGTAGGGCACGGCGTCGGCGCGGAAGCCGTCCAAGCCCATATCCAGCCAATAGAAGACGACGTCGAGCATGGCCTGGCGGACGGCCGGCTCGGCGAAGTTTAGGTCCGGCTGGTGGCTGTAGAAGCGGTGCCAGAAGTAGGCTTCGGCGGACGGGTCCCAGGTCCAGTTGCTGGACTCGGTGTCCACGAAGATGACGCGGGCTTCCTTGTACCGGTGCGGATCGTCGCTCCAAACGTACCAGTTGCGGTAGGGGGAATGCGGCGAGCTGCGCGCCTGCTGGAACCAGGCGTGCTGATCGGAGGTGTGGTTGATGACCAAATCCGCCAGCACGCGCATGCCGCGCGCGTGCGCCTCATCCAACAACTCGCGGAAATCCGCCAAGGTGCCGTAGACCGGGTCAATGTTGTGGTAGTCGGAGATGTCGTAGCCGTCATCGCGCAGCGGCGAGGGGTAAAACGGCAGCAGCCACAGGCAGTCCACGCCCAGCCATTGCAGGTAATCCAGCTTGTCAATTAGGCCGCGGAAATCGCCGATGCCGTCGGCATTCCAGTCGGAAAAGGAACGAACCGGGACTTCATAGAACACCGCATTTTGGAACCACATAGGTTTTTGCCCGCGGCTACTTGCAAAGTCCCGGATCGCCAGCCGGGATCCCGGAGCCGCCCGCGGCTTCGGGGCGGGGGCGAGCCCCCGTTGCCTGCCGGCGAAGCCCATCCGCGGCGGTCCGCGGGAGCGGCCGGCATCCGGCGGCTGAGCCGCCCGCGCCGGGCGCCGCTCGCTTTGGGCCGCGCCTATGCCCCCGGCATGGCGGCAGGGTGGAATGCATGCACCTACCGATTGATCTTGGCATTGCCCGCTTCCGGCGGTCAACTCGCGTGTTGCCGGCGCTCGCGGAATTCAGCGGGCGGCGGAGTGAGCGGCGGAGGGATGCTCCTCGCGGGCGTCGGCGTGGGGCTGGGCCGGGCGCAGGGGCAGGCGGACGGTGAAGGTGCTGCCGTGCTCGGGCTGGCTATCCACGGAGATCGAGCCGTGGTGCAGCTCGACCACGGACTTGACGAAGTACAGGCCCAGGCCGGTGCCGAATTCGCGGCCGCTGAGCGGATTTTCGATGCGGGAGAATTTTTTGAACAGGCCCGCGATCTGCTCGGCGGGGATGCCGACGCCGCTGTCTTGCACGGCGACGACGGCGGCTTGGTCTTGCGGGCGGGCGGAGATGGTGATGGCGCCGCCGTCCGGGGTGTACTTGATGGCGTTGTCCACCAAGTTGGCGAAGACCTCGCGCAGGCGGACCGGATCGCCCAGGGTCAGCAGCGCTTCCGGGACCAGGTCGAGGCGCAGATCCTGATGGTAGCGGTTGGCATGCGGCTGGAGGTCGCTGACCACCGCGGTCAGCAACTGGCCCAGCTCCACCGGTTCCCAGACCATTTGCATGCGGCCCTGCTCCAGGCGGCTGACGTTGAGCAGGTCGCCGACCAAGGCGATCAGCCGCTCGTTCGCCTCATAGGCGCGGCCCAGATACTTTTTCTGCTCGGCGGTGAGCGGGCCGAGGACCTCGTCCAGCAGCAGCGACAGCGCGCCCTTCACGCCGGTCATGGGGGTGCGCAGCTGATGGCTGGCGAGGCTGATGAACTCGGTCTTCATGCGGTCCACTTCCCGCTCCTGGGTGACGTCGCTGAAGACTACGACACAGCCGCTGACGCCGCCCTGGTCGTCGAGCATCGGCGCGGCATTGACCGCCACGGGCACCTCCGAGCCGTCGGGCCGCCGCAAGCGCAGGTTGTGCGTGAAGCGCACCTGGTGGCGCTGCTCCAAGGCGCTGGGGATCAGGTCCAGGGCCTCGCGGCCCGTGGCCTCATCCACGAAGTGCAGCACCTCGGGATATTGCCGGCCCATCACCGCCGAAGCCTGGAGCCCGCTGAGCGCGGCGGCGGCGGGGTTGAACTCCATGATGCGCAGGCTGGTGTCCACGGCGAAGACGCCGTCGCCCAGGCTGCTGAGCAGCGCTTCGGTCTTGCCGCGGCCGGTTTCCACCTCCCGCGTGTAGCGCATGTAATAGCGAAATGCCGCGCGCAGCAGCAAGCCGCTGATGACCGCCAGCAGAAAGACGATGATGGCGATCAGCGCCAGCTTGTCGTAGAAAACCTTGAGGAAATAGTTGCCCAGGCGCACCGGGCGCACCACCAGCACGGCTTGCTGCGCCAAGGGCAAGGGGGCGTAGCTGACGGACTGCGTTTCCAGGTGGATGGGGGAGAGAAATTGCACGCGCCCGGAATGGCCGTCGAGGGCGGCGGCGATGCCGGGCATGCTGGCGATCTCATCGGCGTCGGGGCCGCCGTGGGCGGGACCGGCGACGATGTGATGCGAGCGGTCCACGACGTAGACGTAGCGGTCATCGCCGGAGTGGACGTGTTCCACCCAGCCTTGCACCACGCGGGCGGGCAGCTCCGCCATCAGCACGCCGCCCGTCTCATTGCCCTGAGTGACGGGCGCGGCGAGAATGAGTCCGGGTCCGACGCCGGGCAAATTGCGCAGCGGCGAAATATAGAAATCCTGATGGTTGTTGACGTGGTTGAACCAATGGGCGGTGTCCACCAGGGCCGGGGCGGGCACGGGGACGGCGCCGGAGGGGGAACTCTCGGCGAGCAGGTCCCCGGCGGAATCGTACAGCGCCACCACGGCGAACTCGGTGCGGCGGCGCACCAGGATGGCCAAAATGCGATTCAATGTCGCCGCATGGGTCGTGGCCAGCGCGGTGTGGAGATAGGCTTGGTCGGCGACTCCGGCCAGCGATTCCATTTCCTCCCGGAAGCTGGTGCGCAGCAGGACGGTGGAGAAGTCGCGGACCTCGATGTCGGTGCGCGCCGCCTGGGCGCGGGAGTTTTGGATGCTGGTCGAGACGATGTAATAGGTGAGCAGCAGGATGGGGACGAAAGTGAAAATGACGAAGATCGCGGTGGAGCGGAAAACGGAGGCGGTGAGCCAGCGGAGAATCCGTTCCGGCAGATGCGGCATGCGGCGGCGCCAAGGCATGGTGCGGAATCCTACACGCGGCACTGGGGGCAGCGCAGGCGGACGCGGAAGCTGCGCGACCAGGGATCGGAGAAATCACCGTACAGCTGCAACTGGAGGGGGCCGTGGCATTTCGCGCAGCGATAGTCACGGGGATAGCCAAGCATGGCGGCCAGGGCGGCGGCATCGCCTTGCTGGCTGTCCACCACCAGGGAGAAATTGGCGATAGGCCGGGGGCTGCCGGCATCGGCCATCAGGCGCTGCACCTTGACGACGACGTCGGCGGGGGAGATTTCACTTTTGACCCAATAGTCCGTGGCGCCCAGCCGCGCCGCTTGGTGCTTGTCAATATGCTGGCTCAGGTTGGTGAACAGCACGACCGGCGTGGTCAGAAAGCGGGGATCGGCGCGCAGCGCCTTCAGCACTTCAAAGCCGCTGAGGTCGGGCAGCATGGCGTCCAGCAAAATCAGCCGCGGCAACCCTTTACGGGCTTGCGCCAGCGCTTCCCTGCCGTTGCGCGCCTCATCCACCTGATAGCCCTCATGGACCAGGCGGCGGGCGTAGGTGTCGCGGATTAGGTCCTCGTCTTCGACAATTAGGATGCGAAGTGGTCCGGGAAGTGGGGGCGTCGCCATGCTGCCTTTCTATTATCCACCTTGCGAGCCGGCGGGCGCCGCGGCTTGCGCGCCGCCGCGGCCAGGATGGAGGCAGGATGGAGATTGGTGGCGGCGAGGCGGTAGGCAGGGGCGCGGCGCGCCGGACGGAGTGATGCCGCGTCACTGTCCGGGACCGGCGTGCGGCGGCATCGCTGCTCGCCGGGGGCCGGGGGGCGAACCGCCGACGCGGAAACGCGGGCAGGTTGCTCCGGCCAACTCGATCGCGCGATGCGGACAGGGGTATCAGGACCGTTGCCGTCCGCCAGGACAGGCGCGCTGGGGGTTGCGGGTGGGGGAAAATAGTGCCTTCTTACCGGTTTTGCCCCATCGCCATGAGTGTGGAAGAAGGAGAGCAACTTTTAAGCCGCGGCCGCGTGGCGGAGGCGCTGACGGCGTTTCGCGCGGAACTCGCGGCGGCGCCTGAGGATGGGCGCCTGCTGCACCGGCTGACCGACGCCTTGGCCATGGCCGGCAGGCTGGCGGAGGCGGCGGAGTTGCAAGGCGAGCAGTTCGACCGCTATTTGGCCGAGGGGCGGGCGCGCGAGGCGTGCGTATTGTTCGCCCGCTTGCAATGGCTGCAACCGCAGGGGGCGGCGCGGTGGCGCGCCTATGCCAGCGCCCTGGAGTCGCTGGAACAGCGTAGCGAGGCGGAAAAGGCCTATCGCCAGTGCGCCGCGGCCCTGCGCCGGGAAAAACGGCCCGCCGAGGAGGTGGAAGCCTGGCGGGCGGTGTTCCGCCTGCATCCGGCGGATTATTCCAGCTGCTTGGAAGTGGCGGCGCGGGCCGAAGCCTGCGGCGATCCGGCCTTGGCGGCGCAGGCCTATGGGCAGGCGGCGGCACTGCTGCATGAAGAACTGCCTTTGCTGGCCAAGGCCACGGCCCTGGCCCCGCACGACCGCACTTTGCAGCTGCGGCACACCAAGGCCTTGCTGGCGGCCGGCAAGGGCCAGGAGGCGCTGCAAGCGCTGGCGAAGCTGCCGGCCGCGGCGGCGGCGGCGACTGAAACCGAAGCGCTGCAAGCCGACGCCTATATCGCGGCGGGGGAGCCGGAAGCGGCCGTGGCGCTGATTACGCCTCACCTGACCCGCGCCGATTGGTTCGAGCGCGGGCTGCGCTGCCTGCACGCGCTGGCGCGCGCCGGCCATCCGCGGGCGGCGGAGTTCGCCGCGGCGATTGAGGATAAAGCCGGGCTGGAAAAACGGCATCTGCAATGGGTGCGCGAGTTGCACTCCCTGCGCGGCGAAGTGCGGGAAGCCGGGCTGCTGGACTTTATGTCGGCGGCCTTCAACCGCGCGGGCGAAGAGCCGGCCATGCTCTGGACCCTGCACCAGGGCCTGGAACTGGCCCTGCGCGACAATCAGTTGGACCGCGCGGCGGACATGCTGGAGCGGATCTTGGCCACCGATCCCAACGATCCGGAGCCAGGAGAGCGTTTGGCGGAGCTGCAAGGGCGCATCCCCGCGGCCCGCTGGGAACGGCTGAAGGCGGCGGTGGAGCATGCCCATCCCCGCAGCGCGCCGCGCCGCGCCGGCGGCGGGCCGGGACGGGCGGCGCGATTGTTGCGGCGGCCCCGCCCGGGTGGAACGCCTCCGCCAACGCCCCCGCAAGGGCTGTCCATTTCCCAGATCACGCCGGTGATCCGCGCCCTGGCGCGGGAGACGACGCCGCGGCGGATATTCTTCAGCGCCGTGAACCACTTTGGGCGCGTGTGGAGCGCGGACCGCTGCCTGGCGGCGAACTTCCATTCCGGCCAGGATCCGGTGAACGTCGTCGAGTTTTGCGCTCCCGGCGTGCCCAGCCGCTATGCCGCGGAGACGACGCGGCTGCTGAACTGGATTGAGAAGCAATTCCGGCCCCCGGACGCCAAAGCCGTGACCCTGGACGCGGCGGCGGCGCCGCCGGAGATCGCGGCGGTGCTGGCCGAGCAGGGCATCGTATCCTTTTTGGCGCAGCCGCTGAACGAGGCCGGCAGCGTGATCGGGGCGGTGGTGCTGGAGTCCTGCGCGGCGGCGCGGAGCTGGAATGAGCACGATTTGCAGATTCTGGAGGCGCTGGCGGAGCAGTTGGTGCTGGTGCTGGGCCACGCCCGGCTGCGCGGCCTGCTGCAACAGTTCACCGCCGTGGACGAGCGCACCGGATTGCTGAAGGTCAGCTCGATGCTGGAGATTTTGGTCGCGGAGTGCGCGCGGGCGCAGCAGCAGGGCTCGACCGTCTCCGTGCTCTGCCTGGACGCGCGGCCGGCGGGCCGGGCGCCGGTGCCGGCGCCGCTGGCGCACGATTGGATGCTGACGGTAACCGAGCGCATGGGCGCCTACCTGCGGCCGCACGATGTGCTGACGCGCCGCTCGGCCACGGAGTTCGTGCTGGTGCTCCCGGACACGGTGGTGGGCAACTGCCGCGCGGTGTTCCGCAAGCTGGCCGGCGTGTTGCAGGACCAGCCCGCGCCGGATGGGGCGCCGCTGGCGCTGGCGGCGGGGGCGGCGGAGATCGCCGCCGAGTTCGGCTTGCAGGCCGAAGACATCGCCACCGACGTCTTGGACCGGGCGCTGCGGGCGCTGACGGCGCAGCGCCGCCAGTCGCCGGCGATGCCGCCGGCCAGCGTCGGCGCCGAGGAGTGGGAGGTGCCGGTGCTGGCGCCGACCGCGCTGTCGGCGTAACCCGGGCAAGCGCCGCACCGGACCGGGCCGGCGGCGGGGGCCGCGCCGTTCGCCCGGGGCAGAGCGGGCGTGGGGAGGCCGCGAAAATTCCACTCCCCGCGGCGCGCAGAGGAACGCTGCGGCCCGCCCCCAAAAGGGAACCGGCGCGGTTCCCGGCGACGCGTAAGCGGGGCAACGCCCCGCGCCTAGGACAAGCGGGGCAACGGCTGTGCGGCTGGGGCCCGCGCTGATCACAATGGGCCGACGCGGTGGGGATGCGGTCCGACGGGACCGGGGAAGCCGGAAAGCGAGTGGCGCGGCGTCGCGGGCGGCTACTCGACGCGGTAGTTGGGGGCTTCCTTGGTGATGATGACGTCGTGCACGTGGCTTTCGCGGAAGCCGGCGACGGAGATGCGGATAAAGCGGGCTTGGCTGTGCAGGGCGGCGACGTTGCGGCAGCCGCAGTAGCCCATGCCGGCGCGCAGACCGCCGACCAGTTGATAGATCATCTGTGCCACCGCGCCCTTGTAAGGCACGCGGCCCTCGATGCCCTCCGGCACCAATTTGCCGATGCGATTGTCGGCGGCCAATGCCGTGGAACTGTCCTCGTCGCCTTCTTGGGAGTAGCGGTCGGCGGAACCGGCCTCCATGGCCGCCAGCGACCCCATGCCGCGATAGCTTTTGAAGGAACGGCCCTGATACAGGATGGTTTCGCCCGGGCTTTCCTCGGTGCCGGCGAACAGGCTGCCGATCATGACCGCGTCGGCGCCGGCGGCGATGGCTTTGGAGATGTCGCCGGAATACTTGATGCCGCCGTCGGCGATCAGCGGCACATTGGCTTCGCGCGTGGCGCGGGCGGCGGCGGCGATGGCGGTGATCTGCGGCACCCCGGCGCCGCTGACCACCCGCGTGGTGCAGATCGAGCCCGGGCCGATGCCGATCTTGATGCCGTCGGCGCCGGCGTCAATCAGCGCGCGGGCGCCTTCATAGGTGGCCACGTTGCCGGCGATGACGTCCAGCGCCGGCAGCGCCGCCTTGACCCGGCGGACGGCATCCAGGACGCGCTGCGAATGGCCGTGGGCGGTATCAATGGCGACCAAATCCACCTGCTGGCGGGCCAGCGCTTGCGCCCGCTCCAGGAAATCGCCGGTGGCGCCGATCGCGCCGCCGACGCGCAGCCGGCCGTGCTCGTCCTTCGCCGCCAAGGGATACTTCAGCTTTTTCTGGATGTCCTTGACGGTGATCAGGCCCTTCAGCATGTAGTGGTCGTCCACCACGAGAAGTTTCTCCACGCGATGGCGGTGCAGGATGCGCTCGGCTTCCTCCAAGGTGGTGCCCACCGGGACGGTGATCAAGTGATCCTTGGTCATGACGTCGCCGATGCGCTGCTCCACGCGGGTCTCAAAGCGCAGGTCGCGGTTGGTGAGAATGCCGACCAGCCGCCCGGACTTGGTGACGGGCACGCCGGAGATCTTGTACTTCTTCATCAGCTCCAGCGCGTCGGCCAGCTTCTGTTCCGGCTCGACCGTGACCGGCGCGACGATCATGCCGCTTTCCGAGCGCTTCACCCGGTCCACTTCCTCGGCCTGGCGGGCGATGGTCATGTTGCGATGAATGATGCCCAAGCCGCCCTGCTGCGCCAAGGCGATCGCCAGCCGGGACTCGGTCACCGTGTCCATGGCGGCGGAAAGGATGGGGATGTTGAGGCGGATGTGCCGGCTGACCTGAGTTGCGGTGTCCGCCTCCACCGGAGTCATATCCGAGTAGGCGGGCAGCAACAGAACGTCGTCGAAGGTCAGCGCTTCGGGAACCGGGAATTCAATCATGGGCCGCGCCGGGGAAAACCTAAGTTTACCAGGCAAGGCCCGGGCCGGCGCGGCGCGGAAGGGCGGTTGGAATCGCCGCGGGGACCAGGGGCGAGCGGCGGTTCCCAGGCCCGGGGCGCGACGCGGGGATGCGGAAACGGCGCCGTCGTCCGCCGTGGCAGCGCTCCGCGGGCGATCCGGAGCAAGCCGGGCGCCTGCCGCGCCTCTCCGCGGGCGCGGGCAGCGGCGGTTCACTGCGCGGCTGGTTTGCGCCGCGCGGGCGGTGAGGTCGCGGCCAATGCTTCCCCTGGCTTCAACGGTCGCAGTTCCGCCGCGAAATACCTTCCCGGCCAGCCGCACTCCGGGCAGGTGACGCGGTAGATGCCGAAGTGGTCCAGCTTGGGGCAGTGGTGCGTGGCGAAGAGCAGGCCGCAACGGCCGCACTTGACAGCGAAACCGGAGTTGGCGGGCATCACCGTGCTTCGATGCCCGTGGCTGCCTGCTACGCTGCCCGTGGATTGGCCATCGCCGACGGTTCAGTGCCAAATCGTACCAGGTCGCCGCGGCGGGGAAAATGGCCCCGGGCTGTTTTCCCTATCGAAAGCCGCGCGAGCGGACATATATAATGGGCAAGACTTGAAGCCAGTACGACAGCTGTAAGCCCAAAACGCGCGTGCAGGGGCGTCACGACGCGCGGCATTTCGGAGAAGAACTCGTCTCAGTGAACCGGCGTCGCTTCCCCCTATCCTTTTCCTTAGGGCTGCTACTCGCGTTGTGGGTAGCGGCGCCCGCTTTTGGCCAAGCCAAGGCGAAGCCAGTCGCGCCGCCCGCGGCCGGCACGGCGCCACAGCCCGCGGCCGGGAGCCCATCCCCGACGGCCCAGGCCCCGGCGCCCAGCGCTCCGGCGAGCCAAAACAATATCGTCGCGGCGGTGGAATGCTTCAATAACCATCGCGTGCCGTGCCAGACGATCCTGGCGCACATCTACACCCATCCGGGCATGGTGTATGACCCGGCGCAGGTGAACCGGGATTTCAATTCCCTGTGGAACACCGGGTTTTTCGACAATTTGGTCTTCAAGCGCCTCAATACGCCGCAGGGAGTCGTGTTGCAGATTTGGGTGACCGAGCGGCCGCTGATCCGCAGCATTAAATACAAGGGGCTGCATTCCATCACCGAGTCCGACGTTCTGGACCGCTATGAAGCGCGCAACGTCCACCTGGATATGGACGGGCCCTACAATCCCACCCAAGCCAAACACGCCGTGGACGCCATCAAGGAGCTGCTGGGCGAGCACGGCCGCCAGTACGCGACCGTCAAGGTGGAAGTGGCGCACCTGCCGCCCAGTTCGGTGGCCCTGACCTTCGTGGTGAACGAGGGCCCCAAGGTCAAGGTGGGCAAAATCCGCTTCACCGGCAACCGCCACGTCAGCTCCGACACCCTGGAGAATGCCATGCATAATCTGCGCCCCATCGGCATTCCCGATTCGCTGATCTTCGAGCATCTGTTCTCCAAGACCTACGGCGCGGCGCAGTTGTCAGAGGACCTTGAGGGCGTGCGCGAGGCGATGCAGGACCGTGGCTACTTCGAGGCCGTGGTCGAGGACCCGACGCTGAAGCTGCGCACCACGCACGGCATGCGGTTCCTGTTTTTCGGCGGCGGCATCGGCAAGCGGGTGGATATTACGATTCCCGTCGCGGAAGGCGAAAAGTACTACGTCGGGAAGATCCATTTCCTCAATAGCCACTTCATCACGAATACCAAGCTGCTGGAGCAGGTCTTCGGCATGCACACCGGCGACGTCATGGACGTCTCCAAGATCCGCAAGGGATTGAAGAACCTGCGCAAGCTCTACGGCGAGTTCGGCTATATCAACTTCGTCGCCAATCCCCAGTTCCATCCCAACGACAAAACGCACCGCGTGGCGGTGAATATGGACGTGCATGAAGGCAAGCCGTTCTTCATCCACCGCATCGAGTTCACCGGCAACACCACCACCCGCGACAAAGTGATCCGCCGCGCCCTGCTGGTGCAGGAAGGGCAGCGCTTCAACACCATCGCCTGGAAAAACAGCCTGTTGCGCCTGAACCAGTTGGGCTATTTCAGCCGGATCACGCCCCAGGACGCCACCATCCACCAGAACACCTCCGGGCCGGAGGGCGAGGTGGATATCAACCTGCACGTGCATGAAAAAGGCAAGAACACGATCGGCTTGAGCGGCGGCGTCAGCGGCATCGCCGGCAGCTTCCTGGGATTGAACTACGCCACCAACAACCTGCTCGGCTTGGGCGAGACGCTGGCGGTCAGCGCCGAATACGGCTCGCTGGAAAACAGCATCAACTTTTCCTTCACCGAGCCCTACGTCGCCGACCGCCCGATCCAGCTCGGGTTCAGCGTCTATCATTCCAGCTTCCATTACGACCAGGCGAAGGAAGCCTCCATTTTGTATGGCACCAATCTGGTGCCCTACTTCCAGTCGCTGGGCGGCCCCAACGGGCAGGGCTTGCTGAACTATTTGCAGAACAGCACCGGCTTCACCGTCAGCACCAGCACGCCGACCGGACCCTTTACGCGCCTGGGCTTGACCTACGGTTATGACCTGTCCCGCATTGACCCGCTGACCACCGCGGCCAACGTGCTGTTCAACAATATCGCCTACGTGGGCGTGGGCGGGCCGCATCTGACCGCCACCTCGGGGATCCAAACCAGCCGGCTGGTTCCGTCGTTTACGTATGACACGGTCAACAGCTATTTCTTCCCCACCGGCGGCAAGGAACTGGATTTGGAGGCGTCGTTCGCCGGCATCGGCGGAAACGTGCGAACCTTCCAGCCCACCCTCAGCTTCCGCTACTTCCATACCTTGGGCTGGCACAACGTCTTCGGTTTCCGTTTGCTGGGCTCGTTCATCACCGGCTACGCCGGCGGCGTGCCCCCGAGTTTCGACCGCTTCTACATCGGCGGGGAGCAGACCATCCGCGGCTTTGACCTGTTGTCGGTCACCCCAATCGCCGAGGTCCCGTCCACCAGCCAGGTGGCCCTCTACGATCCGACGCAGCCTTGCACTTCGGTACAGGCGACCTATGACCAGTGCACGCCGTTGTCCATCACCGTGCCGGCGCCGACTCCCACCAACCCCAACGGCGCCTCGGCGGTGACGTTTCCCATCACCATACCCAGCTTTCAGTTGACCACGCCGGGTGGGGACACCGAGGGCATCGCCAACTTCGATTACCGCATTCCCATCGTTGGGCCGGTCTACCTGGTGCCGTTTATGGATGTCGGCATCAATAAGATTTCGTTCACCAACCAGTTGCGGCTGAATCCCAGCGTGCTCTCCAGCCTGCAAAACGAATTTTGCAGCGGCTTTATACCGGGCACTCCGGGTCTGAGCAATTGCGACAACCGCTTCCCCAGCAAGATTCCCCTGGTGCCGGGAACCAACTCGCAAGTGCGCATGTCCACCGGCTTGGAATTGGAAGTGATGATGCCGGTCATCCATCAGCCCTTCCGCGTCTACTACGCCTTCAACCCCTTGCGCGTGGATGAAAATATCCTGCCGCCAACGCTGTTCGACAAGCAGGACTTCTTGAACCAAATTCCGGCGGCTTATCAGAACAACCCCGCGGTGCAAAGCGCCCTGGCGTTCACCATGCGCCGCTTGACCGCGGGCGCTCCGGAGCCGTTCCAGGAGGCGCCGCACGTGTTCCGCTTCACGGTTGGCACCACGTTCTAACCGCAACGGCCCGATTGACCGCCGGGAATCACATGCGTATACTGAGCAAAACTCAGCACTTATCTCTTTGGTTGCGAGGATCGGTATGAGATTGCAGCGATGGCTGTTTTCCAGCGGCGCCGGGGTTTTGGCCTGTGCCTTGACCATGAGCATCTCGGCCCCCGCCGCGCTTGCGGCACAACCTGCCGCGTCCGCGGCGTCGCCCGCCGCTGCTTCCACCCGGGTGGCGATCATAGACATTCAGGCGGCGATCCGCGCCACCGAGGAAGGACAGCAGGCGGCGAAGCGGATCGAGACGGAGTTCGCGCCCCGGCGCAATGACCTCAAGGCGCAGACCCAACAACTGCAGGCCTTGCAGCAACAGCTCAAGGACGGTGGGAACACGCTCAGCATCGGCGCCAAGGATGAGTTGGAACAGCGCATCGCCCTCAAGCAAAAGCAGATCCAGCGCTCCTATGAGGACGCGCAGAGCGATTTCCAAAGCGCCAATAGCGATGCGGTGAATCGCATCGGGCAAAAAATGATGAAGGTGGTCAGCACGTACGCCACCGCGCACGGTTATTCGCTGGTGCTGGATGTCAGCAATCCGAACACGCCGGTGCTGTTCGCCGCCAAGGGCATCAACATCACCGCGCCCATCGTGGCGCTGTATAACAAGGACTATCCCGTGGCCGCGGCTAGCAGCACCACCGCAGCGCATTAGCGGGCAAAGTCCCCGGTTCCCCGGCCAGAGGCGAAGGCGATGGCCGTAATCGTTGCCGCGCCAGGGCGGCCGGCAGCGGGGCATCAATGGAGGATGTGAGCATTTTGAAACGTGCAATTGGGTTTCGCTGTTTTCGCGTTCGGTCCGCGTTCGTGGTTCTCGGCCTGCTCCTCGGCTTGAGCGGAGGAGCGTGGGCGCAGAGCGGAGCGGGCGCAAGCGCCCATCCCGCGGCTTCCTCGTCCCCGGTTACCACTCGGGTGGCGATTATTGATGTGCAGGCGGCGATCCGCGCCACCCAAGAAGGAAAACAGGCGGCGGCGCAGATTCGGTCGGAGTTTACCCCCCGGCAGAACGACCTAAAGGCGCAGACCCAACAGCTGCAGGCGTTACAACAGCAGCTCAAGGACGGGGGCAACACCCTGAGCATCGGCGCCAAGGATGAGCTGCAGCAGCGCATCACCAACAAGCAACAGCAAATCCAACGTGCCTACCGGCAGGCGCAGAACGATCTGGAAAGCGCGGAAAGCGACGCCGTGAACCGCATCGGGCAAAAGATGATGAAGGTGGTCAGCACCTACGCCACCACGCACGGCTATGCCCTGGTGCTGGATATCAGCAATCCGAACACGCCGGTGCTGTTCGCGTCCAAGGGCATCAACATCACCGCGCCCATCGTCGCTCTTTTCAACCGGGATTACCCCGTGGCCGCGACCGGCAGCGGCGGCGCCTCGAAGAAATAACCGCTCGCGCGCGCCGCGCCTATGCCGGGGCGCCGCAGTAGGCGTGAGGCGCCGGGCTCGGCCCGCGGTCCCGCGCGCACTCGTCGGCCGCGGATCGTGTAGGCTAAAGGAATCTTGGGGCGCTTGATGCATTGCGGCCGCACCCGGCACCGGCTGCCGTATGTGCTGGTTGGGCTAGGCCTAGTCCTCGGCCTCCGCGCCGCCGCCTGGGCGCAGAGCCGAAGTACTCCCTCGGCTTCGGGCGCCGCTCCGGTTGGCGCCGCAACCGCCTCCGCACGGCCCAATTTGGCGGCGGCTTATTACCACTACATGGTGGCCCGGCTCTTCGAGGGGCGGGCGGAGTTGGCCGGCAGCGGCAAGATGGCTTCCCAGGCGTTGCAGCAATATCGCCTGGCCATTGACGCCGATCCGCATTCGTCCTATTTGCCGGTGCAAATGGCGGGGCTGCTGTTCCGCACCGGGCGCACGGGCGACGCGATTCGCCTGGCGCGCAGCGTGACTCGTGAGCACCCGGACTCCGTCGCCGCCCACCAACTGCTGGGCGAAATCTACGCCCGGCTGCTGGGCGATGGCGCCGACAGCCATGCCGGCGACATGGCGCGATTAGCGGCGCGTCAGTTCCGGGCGCTTACCCGCTTGCGGCCCAACGACGCCGAATTCCACCTGACGTTGGGTCGTCTGTACACCGTTGAGGGCGACACCACCAACGCGGAGCGGGAGTTCCAGACGGTGCGCCACCTGGCGGGAGACACCGCCGCGGCCGTGGCGGACCTGGTGCGGCTCTACGCGGATCATGGCGAAATGGCCAAGGCGCGGAGTGTTTTCGCCTCCGTGCCGCCCGACCGGCGCACCGGCGCGATGTACGCCGCGTTGGCTAGCGCCTATCACGATCGCCACCAATTCGCCGCCGCGGCGGCGGCCTACCAGCAGGCGGTGGCGGCGGATGCCGGGAACCCCGCCTATCGCCAGGGCTTGGCGTCCAACTTGTATCACAGCGGGCAGTTGCAAGCGGCCCGGCGGCAATACCAATGGTTGACCCGGGCGGAGCCGGGCAATGGACGCTATTGGCTGCGGTTGGCGGAAATTGATCAGCACACCGGCCAACTGCGCAAGGTTCGGATGGACCTGGCGGCCGCCCAACGTGCCGATCCGGGGGATCCCGCGGTGGCTTTTTTCCGCTCGCAGTTCGAGGAATCCCAGGGCCATTATGCGCGCGCCGCGCAGGCGTTGCGCGACGTGCTGCAAGGCACGCGCGCGGCGGATGGCCACTACGCGGCGCAGGTGGCCCACGAGCGCGGCTTGTTTTGGGAGAAGCTGGGCACGCTGGAACGCCAGGCGGGTCATCCCGGCCAGGCGGTGACGGCGTTCACCCACATGCGGCGCTTCGGACGGCGGAGCCGCATTCGCGGCTATCTGCAGCTTTCCTCGACGTATGGCCACGTCCATCAATACGCGCAAGCGCTGTCCACCGCGCGCGCCGGGTGGACCGCATTTCCTCAAGATCGGGCTCTGGCGGTGAATTACGCGCTTCTGCTGGCGGGGAATGGCCAGGACCAACCAGCGGTGGCGGTCCTGCAACCCTTCTTGCACTCGCCGGCCCATCGCCGCTCCGCTTGGTTGGCCCTGGCGGAGGTGAAAGAACGCGGCAAACACTGGGGCGGCGCCCGGCACGCGCTGCAACAAGCCGCGGCGTTGTCCACCAGCAACGCCGAACGAGCGATGGTGCAGTTCATGCGCGGCGATTTGGCCAGCCAGCGCCATCACTACCGCTCCGCCGTGCGCGATCTGCAAGCGGCCCTGAAGCTGGATCCCAACAATACCCTGGCGCTGAACGATCTCGCCTATCTGTGGGCCGACCGCGGCGTGCACCTGCGCCAAGCGTTGCGGGACATCCAGCAAGCCGTGGCTGCGGAGCCGGAGAACGGCGCCTATTTGGATAGCCTGGGCTGGGTGTATTTCCATCTCAACCAGCTTCCGGAGGCGATTCGCCAACTGCAAAAGGCGGTACGGCTGGAGCCTCTTGACCCCACCATTGCCGGCCATTTAGCCGCGGCGTACCAGCGGGCCGGACAGTTGCCGCCCGCCGCGGCCGCATGGCGTCGCGCGCTGGCGAATTGGCGCAGCAGCGCGCCGGCGGACTACGACTCCCGCGCCGTTTCCCGCGACCGCAAGCAACTGGCGCAGGTGGAAAAGCTTCTGGCGCGCCGGACACGCGATTAGCGGCGCTCAGGTTGGCTCCCAGCCGCCCAATCTCGGCCCAATCCATCGCGGGGACTGTGTCTTTTGCCCGCAGAGCAAAGCAGGCGCGGGAAGGCGCGGGAAGGGCGCAAAGCGCCGCGCACGCCCCCGCGCGGAGAAGAATGCCCTTGCGGGCGTAAGAATAGAGGCGCGGCCGGCGCCTAGCAACCACCTGTCCTGGGCGCGCCCACGGCGGGCCGCGGGATCCCCGGTTTGTGCCGACAGAGATTGCCGGCGTCGCGCGATCAGGCGTCCGCGGTATCGGCGTTCGGAAGGTCCAGATGCGCCCGGTCCAAATGCCGCCGCAACAGGAGCATCGCATCCTCCACGCGAATGCCCTGAACCGTCGCCATCTCATCAATCAGCAGCGCGACGGCGCGGTCCAGCATCTTCTTTTCCCGGAATGAAAGCGGCTTGACCTGGTGCAGTTGCAGCAGGCTCTTGAGCACTTCGGCCACTTGCAAGATCGCGCCGGTGCGCATCTTTTCCGAGTTTTCCTTAAACCGGCCCTTCCAATCGGAGGGCGAATGGCACTCGCCGCCTTGCAGATAGTGCAGGATGTGGGCTACATCTCCCGGCTTGGCCACCGGCCGCATGCCGACGCAGTCCACGTTATCCAACGGCACCATCACCCGTAAATTGCTGGCCTCGATTTTCAGCAGGTAAAACTGCTGCATGTTGGCGCCCATATTGCGGCTGCTGATCTGCTCGATCACGCCGACGCCGTGATTGGGATAAACCACCTTATCCCCGACCCGGAACATCCATGCGCTCATCAGGAATCCACCTGTTTCCGGAACGTCGCTACGCTACGCTCCCGCCCGAGAAAGGGGCAAAACCGTGTGATCGCCTACGGCAGGATTATGACAAATAGATGACGCTGACCGCAAGGCTTCCTACGCCCAATAGGTGCGGTCCAGCGTTCGGTATTGGATGGCCTCGGAAAGATGTTCCGCGGCGATTTCGTCGCATTCCGCGAGGTCGGCGATCGTCCGCGCCACCTTCAAAATGCGGTCATGGGCGCGGGCGCTCAGCCCCATGCGCTCCATTGCCGTCTCCAGCAGCCGGCCACAAGACGTGGAAAGGCCGCAAATATCTGCGACTTGCCGTGCGGACATTTGCGCATTGGCGAATATGCCTCGCTCCGAACGGAAGCGCTCCAGTTGGCGCTCCCGCGCGGCGACGACGCGCCGGCGAATGGCCGCGGAGCCCTCCGCCGGCGTGGCGGCGCGCAGCTCCTGATATTTCACCGCCGGCACGTCCACATGAATGTCAATGCGGTCCAGCAGCGGGCCGGAGATGCGCGTGACGTAGCGCTGGATCTGGGGCGGCGTGCAGTGGCACTCCCGCGTCGGATCGTTGAAGTAGCCGCACGGGCACGGGTTCATCGCCGCCGCCAGCATGAACCTTGCCGGGAAGGTTACGGCGCTGGAGGCGCGGACGATATTCACGCGGCCGTCTTCCAGCGGCTGGCGCATCGCTTCCAGCGCGTTGCGCTGGAACTCCGGCAGCTCATCCAAGAACAAGATGCCGCGGTGGGCCAGGCTCACTTCTCCCGCCCGGGGCGGGTTGCCACCGCCGATCAGCCCGGCGTCGGAGATGGTGTGGTGCGGCGCGCGAAACGGCCGGTGCGCCAGCAACCCGCCCCCCGCCAACATCCCGGCGACGCTGTGAATTTTGGTCGCCTCCAGCGCTTCGTCGAAGGTGAGCGGCGGCAGCACCCCGGGCATGCGCCGCGCCAGCATGGTCTTGCCCGAGCCCGGCGGGCCGATCATCAAAATATTGTGCCCGCCAGCGCAGGCGACTTCGATCGCCCGCTTGGCCGTGGCCTGGCCTTTGACTTCGAGAAAGTCCTCCGGATATTCCGCGCCGCTGGCCAGCCGGGCCGCGGTGTCTACGCGCACCGCCAGCGGCGCCGTCGCGCCGTTGACCCACTGCAACACTTCCGGCAGATTCCGCGCCGCATGGACCTGCACGCCGCTGACGACCGCCGCTTCGTCGGCATTGTCCCGCGGGACGACCAGGTGCGGAATGCGCAACTCCTTCGCCAGCACCGCGATCGGCAGCGCCCCGCGCACCGGGCGCACCGAACCATCCAAGGCCAATTCACCGATGAACAGATAATCGGCGATGCCCAGCGCCGCGCCGTCGGCCCCCGCATGGCCCTTGCCGCCGTTGCCCGCCCGCGGCCGCGCCAGCGCCCCCCAGGCGCCTAGCAGGGCCATGGCCATGGGCAGGTCGAAGGCCGAGCCTTCCTTGCGCACGTCCGCCGGCGCCAGATTGATCAGCACATTGGCGTTGGGGGCGTCAAAGCCGCAATTGCGGATCGCCGCGCGCAGCCGCTCCCGGCTTTCCCGCACCGCCGTATCTGGCAGCCCCACCGTGGCGAACATCGGCTCCTCCCGGGAGGTCGGCGAGGTATCCACCTCGACCTCAACCAGGGTCGAATCAATGCCCGTCACCGAAGCGCTAAGCGTCCGAAATAGCATGAGCCGGGCCTCTAATCACAACAGAGACCCGGCTCCAGAACAATTCCCCCGAACGGGGGCCGAAGGTGATGCGCCGGTCTACGCCGCGTGCACTGGCCGGCGCCGCAGCGCCAGTCCCAGCAGACCCAAACCCGCGGCCAGCAACAGCCAAGTCGCCGGCTCCGGCGCCGACACCGTCCCATTGACGCCACCATCGTTGGTCCACACGGTCGAGTAACCGGTGTCGGTCAACGCCGCGAAGATGCTGCCCGTCGGTTCGCCGCCAGGAATCATGATGTTGACAAGCGGATCGTTGGCGCCCGACAGCGCACCCGTCGCGATCAGGAACGTGGTCACCTGGAAGCTGCTCACGGACATCCCGAGCGCTGCTTCGTAGGTCTCGAAGTCCTGAAAATTGGTCAGATTGTTGGAACTGTTGAAACCGCTGATCACGTCAGACAGGAACGTATTCGTGCTGTTCACCTGGGCGGTCTGCGTCGTGCCCGGGCCGATGCTGGCCAGCGTGGTCGGGCCGGTCTGGCTACCGCTGCCGTAGTTCTGGTACAGCGTCGCCGTGCCCATCGGGTTGTAGCTATCGCCGTTGGGCTGAATCAGCGCCAGCGTGATGTAGCTGGACGCCGTGGCCGAGCCTTGGAGGTAGATGCTGATGTTGCTCCCGGTACCCAAAAGAACCGGATCCAGTGGTAGATTGAGCCCAGTTGCGTTGCTGGTTCCGGCGCCGGTGCCGATGTTGATGGTGCCTGCCCAGGCATTGGCGGCCAAGCCCACGCTCAGCGCCACTGCCATCACCCACATGCCTTGTTTGCCTGTCAAGAGTCTCATCGCGGTCCTTCCGAGGGGGCTAACAATAAGGCAGAGTAAGCAATTTTAATTCCATTGTTCATGCGTTGAAAAGCAAAGGCCTAGCTGCCGCGCCGTGCGCCGACGCGCAAAGTGTTGCAGATAACGCCCGTAGCGTTGCGCTCCGTTCGCAGGGGCCGCGCCTTTGGGCGGGGGGCAAAGCAGGCGTGGAAAGGCCGCGGAACTCCCTGCGCGCCGCAGCGCGCAGAGGGATCCTTCGGCCCGCCCCTGGCAAAGGGCGCTGCACGGTCCCCCGGCGACGCGCGCCCGCATGCCCCGGCCCCACCTCTAAGGGGGGATGCGCGACGCCCCGCTGCGGGCGGGTCCGCGCCTATCCATGCTGCCCAGCTTTGCCGCCGTCGTGGCCGTGGCGCTGCTAACTTGGGTGGATGGACGTGCCGCCTAGTCTCAGCCCCGTCGTCATCTGGGTGCATAACCGTTTTGCCCTGTGGAATTGGCCCCAGGAAGCGACGGCGGAGTTGCGCCGCGAATTTCCCCAGACGGAATTTGTGGTTCCCGCTTCGGAAGCGGACCTGCTGGCCGCCCTGCCCCGCGCCCGCGTGCTGATCGCTGGACCGCTGCCGGCCGGCGCCATCGCCCTCGCGCGCCAATTGGCTTGGATACATTCGCCCGCCGCCGCCGTGCATCATCTTTTGACGCCGGAATTGGTCGCCAGCCCGGTGCGCATCACCAATGGGCGCGAGATCCATGGCGCCCCGGTCGCCGAACATGCCTTGGCCATGATGTTGGCCATCGCCCGCGGCTTGCCGGAAGCGGTGCGGGCGCAGGTCCGCCATCACTGGGCCCAGGAAGACATTTGGCGCGGCCCGTTGCAGCCCCGCCAATTGCGCGGCTCGACCGCGCTGCTCATCGGGTTGGGCGCCATCGGCGGCGAGTTGGCGCGTCTGCTCAAGGCCGTGGGTATGGCCGTTTTGGCCATCCGTGCCCATCCCGAGCAGGGCGCCGGCGCCGCGGACGAGGTGCATGCCCCGGCCGCCTTGGACGACTTGCTGCCGCGCGCCGATTATGCCGTCTTGGCCCTGCCGGTGACGCCGCAATCGCAGGCGCTGCTGGATGCCCGCCGGCTTGCATTGTTGCCGCCGCAAGCCTGCGTCATCAATGTGGGCCGGGGGGCGTTGCTGGACCAACCAGCGCTAGCCGCGGCGCTGGCCGCGGGGCGGCTGCGGGCGGCGGCGCTGGACGTCTTCGCCCAGGAGCCGCTGCCGCCGGAGTCCCCGCTGTGGGACCTGCCCCAAGTCCTCATCGTTCCCCATCTCGGCTCCGCCACTGCCGCCATGTGGCCGCGGCAAGTCGCTCTTATCGCCGCCAACCTGCGCCGCCTGGCCGCCGGCCAGCCCTTGCTAGCGGAAGTCAACAAACAGCGCGGTTACTAGCTCGCCTTTCGCGGGCGCCTTTCGCCCCGGGAGCAACGCCGGTGCGGGAAGACCGCGAAACTCCCTGCGGGCCCGCGGCGCCCGGAAGAATGCCGCGCCTCGCCAGCAAACGAGAAGCGGCCCGGCCTCCAGCGAGGCGCAAGCGAGGCCACGCCGCACGTCCCTCCGCCCGTGTTCCGCGTACACTGGCCAAGTGAACCCTACTTTGGCCGACATTCAATCCGCGGAAGCGCAATCCCTGCTGCCGACCTATTCCCGCATCCCCCTGTTGCTGGAGCGCGGCAAAGGGCCGTATGTTTTCGCCGCCGATGGCCGCCGCTACCTGGATTTCCTGACCGGCATCGGTGTCAACGCCTTGGGCTACAATCATCCCCGCATTTCCCGCGTCATCCGCCAGCAATCCGCCCGCTTGATCCATTGCTCCAACCTGTACTACCACGCTTACCAAGCCCCGCTGGCGCAGCGGCTGGCGGCGCTGGCCGGGATGGAACGCGCGTTCTTCACCAATAGCGGCACCGAAGCGCTGGAAGGCGCGCTCAAGCTAGCCCGCCTGCATGGGCGGGCGCTGGCGGCGGACAAAGTCGAGATCGTGGCTCTGGATAACTCCTTTCATGGCCGCACCTTCGGCGCCCTTTCCGTCACCGGCCAGCCCAAATACCGCCTGCCCTATGAACCCGCCCTACCGGGCGTGCGTTTTGTTCCCGCCAATGACCACGCCGCGCTGGCGGCGGCGATCGGCCCCCAGACCGCCGCCGTACTGCTGGAGCCGATTCAAGGCGAAGGCGGCGTGGTGCCGCTGGAGGCGGCGTTTCTGACCGCCGCGGCCGGGTTAGCGCGGCAGCACCAGGCGGCGCTGATTTTGGATGAGATTCAGTGCGGCCTGGGCCGCACCGGCCGTCCCTTCGCGTTCCAATGGACCGATGTCGTTCCCGATATTGTGGTTACGGCCAAACCCATCGCCTGCGGCCTGCCCTTGGGCGTCATTCTGGCGCGTGGCGCCGCCGCCGCCGGTTTCACGCCGGGCATGCATGGGACCACCTTTGGCGGCGGACCGCTGGTCTGCCGCGTGGCCTTGGAGTTCTTGGACATTTGGGAGGAAGAAAACCTGCTGGCCAACGTCGCCGACCGGGGAGAAGAACTCCGTTCCGGCTTGGAGGCTCTGAAGCGCAAGCAGAAGGCGATTCAGGTCGTCCGCGGCCGCGGCCTGATGTGGGGCATTGAGCTGGATCGCCCGGCCAAGCCCATTGTGGATGCCGCCCGCGAGTTAGGCCTCTTGGCCAATGCCACGCACGAGACCGTTATTCGCCTCCTGCCCCCCTATACCGTCACGCCCGCACTGGTGCAAAAGGCTCTCCGCCTGCTGGCGCGGGCCTTTCGGGCCGCTAATCGCGCCGCTCAGGCCTGAGAACGCAAAAAAATGAGGGGGGCCAAACCTGCGCCACCCCTCCAACGCATACAGTAGCGACAGAGGCGATTCGCTACACTTAGATTCGCCCCTCGGTCCAGGGTTGCCCGGCCTTGCGGCTGACCCCGGAAGGCAGCGGTTCCCAGCGATGTTGCGCGCGCCAATTCTCCGTTCTCTTTCCTGGCTGGATCACGGCTTCACCACCCGGGCAGCCGGAGACATGCGCCGCGCCGCGCCCCAGCGCCGGTTACTCCACGGGATCGCCGCTGCGGATGGCAGCCGCTGGCAATGGGCGTTCCTAGAACAGGTACACGGGTCGGTGATCTGGCGCATCCCCCAACCGCCCGGAGCGCCCCGCGTTTGCGTTGGCGACGGCCTGATGACCGCCACGCCGGGCCGCTTGCTGGCCGTCCGCACCGCCGATTGCGTCCCGGTGCTGCTCGCCGACCCGCAGCACCGGGTCGTCGCCGCCATTCACGCCGGTTGGCGCGGCACGGTGCAGCGCGTGGTGGAGAAGGCGGTGGGCGAGTTGCGCCGCCAATTTGGCGTCCAGCCCACGGCCCTGCGGGCGGCCATCGGGCCCCGCATCGGCGCTTGCTGCTACCGCGTCGGCGGTGAGGTGGTCGAAGCCTTCCGCGCCCAATTCGACTACGCCGAGGAGCTATTCCAGCCCGCCGAGCCGGATCCGGTGCAAAGCCGCTATCCCATGTTGTTCATGACCGGCGCTCCTCCGGGACATCCCTATGATCCCCGTTGGAATCCCGATCGTCCCGTCACCCTGGACCTCGCCGCGGCCAATCGCCGCCAACTCCTCGCCGCCGGTGTCCCCGCAGGCCAAATCGAGGTGCTGCCGTACTGCACCTATTGCCGTCCGCGGATGTTCTATTCGTTTCGGCGCGAAGGCGCCGCCGCGGGCCGGATGGCCGCCTGGATCGGCATCCGCAAAACCTTGCAGCGTCCTGCCTCGAACCGATTCGGCAGATAAAAGAAATCTTGCCATCGGGCCCGTTTTGGGCTTAATCTGAGCTTAATTCGGGCAGTAGAGTCCCCACCGGGCGCGGATTGACCTCCCCGCGCCCTTTCTTATTTCTCGGCGCTATGCCCGCCCCCGAATCCACTTCCCTCTCCCCTCCCCTTGCCGCCGCCGGACCACCGTGGACGGGTAAATGGGCGGTTGGCATGGGGCTAGCGTTAGGAACGTGGTTCATCGTGGTCGCCGCTTACCGGATGCTCCTGGGCCATGCCCTGGCCTTTACCGCGGGCGCGAGTTGGCTTCAATGGCTCTCGCCGCGACTGGCCGCCGGGCATCTGCCCGGCGTCGCCGTGGCGGCGCTGACGCTGGTGCTGGGAATCGCTTGGGTGGGCGCCGCCAATGTGTACCTATTTCAAAACACTCTTGCGGCCTGGCGCGGCGTCATTTTCCTGGCACTGATGTCTACTTGGTTTGCCGGCGGCCTGAACGTCGCTCTTGCCGCCCAAATCGTCCTGCTCTGCCTTCCCGTCACCCGCCGCCAGTTGGCCGCCGCATCCTAGCCCTCCGCGCGGAAGTTCCGGCGCGCCAGGACCAACCGGGCTGGCGACC
>JAKAUF010000242.1 GCA_021827785.1 Acidobacteriota bacterium
GCCCGCTTTGCTCACCGAGCAAAAGGCGCGGCCCCCGCGAAACGCCGAATCTGTGTTCCGCACTCGCGGGAGAGCGCAGGGCGGCGGTACGCCGCCCTGCCGGCCCCCCGCGGCGGAATCCCTACTTCTTTTTGCGCGCGCCGGCCTTCGCCTTGGGCCGGGCCTTGGCTTTCGCTTTGGCCTTGGGCTTGGCTTTGGCGCGTCCCGCGGCACGGCGGCTGGCGGCGGAACGGCTGGCCGCCGCGGCGCGGGAACGGCCGGCGGATTTGGGCTTCGCCTTGGCTTTGGCTTTCGCCTTGGGCCGGGCCTTGGCTTTCGCTTTGGCTTTGGGCTTGGCCTTGGCTGCCGCCTTACGCGCTGCCGGGCGGCGCCGGGCGGCTGCGCTGCGAGCGCGCACCGTGGCGGCGGGCTTCTTGGCCTTGGCCGCGGGTTTCGGAGTCACGGCGGCTGGCGCCGCCGCGGGAGCTTCCGCCGGTACGGTTAGGATGATTTCTTCCTCCACCAAATCGGCGTCCGGAAGGTCGTCATCGGCCTCATCCAATTCCGGATCGTCCAGATCTTGATCGGTAAAACTGAACCCCACCCCATCGTCGTCCTCATCGGGCGCACAGTAGATGCGCGGAGCATCTTCATTGATTGGCATGTGTCCTCGTTTCCGGTCCCCTGAAGCGTTTGGCCGCGCCGGGCGGTCACAGGGAACAAAGAGCCGCTGAAGCCCTGCACACGAGGATTTATCGTAGTCCCGCCGCGTCTGTCAAGGGGGCGCACCCCGTATTCTCGGGGTTCAGCCTACCGGCAGGTGTACCCACAGCCAATGGCCGGCCTGAAGGCGGGAGCCATGCATATGATTCCAAACGCGCAGTTCGTGCTCGGTGACGCCAAACTGCCGCGCCAAGGAATAAAGGCTGTCGCCCCAGCGAATGCGGTAACGCATGGCGGTTTTCGACAGCACCACGCGTCCGGGCTGGATGTGGCGCATGGGGATCACCAGCTCCTGACCGGTGGCCAGCACCTCCCGCGGGCGGAGGTTGTTGACCGCTTCGATGGCGCGCACCGGGGTGCGATAGCGCCGGGCTAGGGCATAGATGGTTTCGCCCGGGCGCACGCGATGATAGCGCCAGAGCACGCGCTTGGAAGGGGGAATGCGGTCCAGGGCGCGTTCGAAGCGGGCCAGCGAATGCTCCGGCAAATGCAGCACGAAATTGGGCTGATTGGGCGTGGTTAGGCGCAGCAGACTGGGATTGAGGTCGCGCATGGCGCGCAGCGAGGCGCCGGCGCACTCGGCGGCCAAGCGCAGGTCCACTGGGGCATGCAACGTCACCCGGTCGTCCACCAGGGGAGGGTCGGGCGCCAGGGTTTGCAGCCCATATTGGGCGGGATTTTTGGCGATCAGGGCCATGGCGAGAATGATGGGGACGTAATTGCGCGTCTCCCGAGGCAGAACGCCGCGGCGGTAGAGCACCCAAAAATTGGCCGAGCCGGTTTCCGCCACGGCCCGCTGAATGGTCGCCGGGCCGGCGTCGTAGGCGGCCATGGCCAAGTACCAATCGCCGAACTTGTGGTAGAGATGGCGCAAAAACAGCGCCGCCGCCAAGGTGCTCTTGGCGGGATCCTGCCGCTGGTCCACCCACCAGTTCCGTTTCAGGCCGTAGACGCGGGCGCGGCTGGGCATGAACTGCCAAATGCCCCGGGCGCCAGTGTCGGAAACCGAATACGGGTTGAAGCCGCTTTCCGCCTGGGCCAAATAAATCAGGTCTTGCGGTACGCCGACGCGGCGCAGGGTGCGCTCGATCATGGCGCGGTAGCGGCCGGCGCGGCGGTAGGTGTTCTGCAAATACTCCCGTCCGGCGGGCGTGCTGAAGTAATGGATGTATTGGATGACCGGGGTGGTCAGCGCCAAGGGCAGGTCGCCGCTGCGGTTGCGGATGCTGCGCTCGACCGCGGCGCGGGTGGCGGCGTCGACGGGAAAGGTCAGCCGCGCCAGGGATTCAATGGGCGCGGGCTGGGTCTCCTCGGTAAAACCATCACCCGCCTGGAGGGCGGACATTTCCAGGCGGTGAATGCGGTGCACCAAGCTGCGGTACTCGGTTTCCAGCACGGGCTGTCGCGGCAGCGCGTAGGGGCTGGCGAGAAGCCGGTCCAGGGCGTGGTTAAACTGGGCGCGGGCGGCGTCCAGATCACCGGTGCGGTACAAGGCCAGGCCCTGCCGGTAGTCGTTCTCACTGCGCGCGGCCAAGGCGGCGACCGGGTCGCCCACCGGCACCCGCACCGGGCGCAACGCCTCCACCGTTCGCCGCGGCGGCGGCGGCGCCGCCACCACGGGGGCGGGACGCGCGGCTAGCTCCGCGACCGGGGTCAGGGGCGCGGGCGCGGGTGGCGCCAGGCGCAGCGAACCGGAACCGGCCAGACCACAACCCGCGGCCATGAGCAGGCATGGCGCCAGCAGCACCAGAGCGAGGCCGGGCCGGAGGCGGGAGGTATGGCGGAGCACAGGCACGACGGGAGAGACCACCGAAAGGGAATCAACCCAGCAACTTACGTTCCACCATGCTAGCCGCCGGAGTTGAGGCGGGTCAATGTTGGTTAACGGACACGTTAAAGTGTATACTTTCGCACCAACACCGACCCTGCACGGCAGGTTCCGCGGGCGCGGTTCGTTCCCGAAATGGTCCAACTAAACTGCCTGTAATCCTAATGTTGCAGTCGCTGAGCCGCGTGCTCGACCAGCTTCCGCCGGAGGTCGCCGGGAATATCGCCCACCTGCGCCAGGGCATGGTTGGCGGCCCGAAGCTCGGCGCGCACGGTTTCCACCGGGCGGCCGGCCAACATGGCCAACTCGTCGAGTGTGAAGCCTTCCATGGCAAAAAGTACCAATTCCTCCCGCTGGCGGGCGGGCAGGCGTTGCAGCGCCGCTGCCAATAGCGTGACCATTTCGCTGGAATAGGCGATGTCCTCGGGCGTAGCCATGGCGGGATCCGGGGTCAGGTTTCCCAGCTCGGCTTCGGCATCCTCGCCTGGCTCCAGCGGTTCGTACTGCTCCTCCTGGCGCCGCCGCTCTTCTTCCGTCAAGCCGCGCTGCAAGGATTCCGCCTCGGCGCCGCCGTATTCCTGGTTGGCCAGCGGCGCCAGGCGGCGAATGGCGGAGACCGCCAGCAGGTAAAACCAACGCGGCGGATCGGGATGATTGCCGTCGGTCGCTTCCAGCGCTTCGACGATCATCTCGTCTAGCACTTCGCGCGGATCCAGTTGCCGCGGGCGGATCTGTCCCCATTGCACGCGCAGTTGCAGTTGCCGCTGCACGAAGCGGCGGAGCGCATCGACGTTGGCGGCGATGTAGCGCGACAGGTCCTGGCGTTCGGCCGCGTGGTCCGGCGGCGCCGGGGGCAGGCTGTCGCCGGCGGGCAAAGTGCGGACGGTGGCGTGGCCCTGGCGGCCGCGTTCGCCCCGCAGGCGATCCTTGTGGCGTTTGAGCTGGGCAATCAGATCCTCGCCGGCGGCGTGCAGCGCGGCCTGGCTGGTGGCGGCGGATTGTTCCGAGGTGAGCTGGCCCGTGGGGAGGCGCAGATTGAGGGCGCAGGTATTTCCCTCGCGTGCGTTGTGATGGCTGAGGCGGCCGTGGAGATGAACCAGTTGGGGCGAAAACATCACCAGCAGACGTTCGATCTTCCCCGTCAGCCGTTGTAGCTGGGCTTCCAGTTCCGCGCTCTTGGGCGCCTGCCAGGTGAACCGCGTTTCCATGGACACCCCCTGCAACTAGTATTGGAGCCGCAAGCCGCTAAAGCAACTCGCGCCAATTGATTTCCGTTATGGGCATGGTGGTCCGGGTCGGAAGGGGAAGGAGGGCGGCGCCCGCCGCCCGGCCGGCTTTCCGCCGCCACCGGCGAGGTGGAACTTTGCCCTTGCGGGCCGCGTATTATTGGCGCGCTTGGCGCGTATATACGTTCTGGGACCACGGCGCAAACAGCCCTGCCCGTGCAACCCGCTCTCGGTTCCGCCATGGGTTTATGTTCACAACTGCGCCAAATTGCGCTCCGGCTGCGCCGGGCGCCCGGTTTCGCCTGTGTCACCTTGCTCACGCTGGCGATCGGGATCGGCGCCACGACGGCGGTGTTCAGCGTGGTGCGCGGCGTCCTGCTGTCGCCGCTGCCCTATCCCCATGCCAACCGGCTGGTGCAGTTGCGGGTCACGGCGGCGGGCATCGGCGTGAAGTCGTTTCCGCTCGGTCCGGCGGAATATCTGGTGTACCGCCGGCAGAATCGCTCCTTCCAAAGCTTCGGGCTGTATCAAAGCGATTCGGTGGCGGTGACCGGCGAGGGTCCGCCACGGCAGGTGGCGGCGATGGACGTGACCGCGGGGGCATTGCAGGCGCTGGAGGTGCAGCCGCGGATGGGGCGGTTGTTCGCGCCGCGGGACGATCGCCGCAGCGCTGCCGCGACGGTGGTGCTGAGCAACGGATATTGGCGGCGCCGGCTCGGCGGGCGGCGCTCGGCGCTGGGCCAAACACTCATCGCCAACGGCAAGCCGCGGCAGATCATCGGCGTGCTGCCGCCGGGGTTCCGCTTTTTGGGCTACGGGCGGCGCGGTTTGTATCTGCCCCTGCGGCTCCAGCGCAGCCGCGTGTACCTAGGCAATTTCAGCTACCAGTCGCTAGCCCGGCTGAAGCCGGGAGTGACGCGGGCCATGGCGCGGGTGGACCAGGCGCGGATGGAGCAGACGGTGCTGCGCCGCTTTCCGGCGCCGCCGGGTTACAGCAAGAGCCTATTCGTTAACGCCCATATCGGGCCCTTGGTTCGCCCGCTGCGGCAGGTGGTGGTGGGCGATGTGGGGCCGAT
>JAKAUF010000246.1 GCA_021827785.1 Acidobacteriota bacterium
AGGCCGCGCGCCTTGGCTTCCAAGGCCACGTCAATGCCCGCGGCGTTGATGCCGCCGTGGGAGAAGACCAGCAGCACGTCGCCGGGAACCAGGTCCTGGGTCTCGAGGAAGACTTTCGCGTAGCCCTCCTTGCGCTCCAGCCACAGCAATTCATGCACGCCGCCGGCGTCGAGAACGCTGAACCACATCAGGCGGGAATCCATCATCGGATGGAAGCCGGCGTAACTGCCGTAGCGCGGAAAAATGTCCATGACCGGCAGGACGGAGTGCCCGCTGCCGTAAACATGCACCAGGCCGCCGGCGGCGATGGCGTCGGCCATCCACACGGCCGCCTGGCGGAGGTTGGAGGTTTGCGTTTGCCACAGGCGGTTCAAGACGCCGGTGATTTCCCGTTGGTAGGTTTCAATCATGAGTAGTTCGCCTAAAAAGTTGACGCGTCGCGCGGCGGGCGGGCGCTCAGCCGGGCCAGCCGCGCCGCGCCCAGCAGCGCCGCCTGGGGGCCGAGCGTGGAACGACGAACGCGCACCTGGCGCGCGGCCAGGGGCTGGGCCCAGCGGCGCAGTTCGCGGCGCGCGGGGGCCAGCAGCCAGTCGCCGGCGGCGGCCACGCCGCCGCTGAGGACGATGACCTGGGGATTGAGGATGCTGACCAAATTGGCCATGGCGCGGCCCAGCTCTTCGCCCGCCTGGCGCAGCAAGCGGCGGGCGGCGGCGTCGCCGCGGCGGGCGCGCTGGGCGAGTTCGCTGGCGGTGAGCGGCAGGCCGAATTCGGCCTGCGCGGCGCGGGCCAGCGCGGGACCGGCGGCGTGCGACTCCAAGCCGCCGCAGCGGCGGTAGCCGGGAAGAAAATCGGGGCGCAGCGCCATCCAGCCGACCGAGCCGGACAATTCCGCGTGGCCGCGCAGCAGGCGGCCGCCGCTCCAAATGCCGGCGCCGATGCCGGTGCCGACGGCCAGCAGAATGGCGTCGCTGGCGCCGCGGGCGGCGCCGCGCCAAACCTCGCCGGCAATGAAGGCGTTGCGGTCGCTTTCCACCAGCACCGGCAGCCGCAGGCGCCGGCGCAGCAGGCGGCCCAGCGGCATGCGCCGCCAGCCGGGGAGATTGGGCGCCCAGACGTCGCCGTTGGGATAGGCCAAGCCGGGAATGGAGACGGCGACCCGCGGCGGGGAGAGGGTAACACCGGATTTTTCCGCCCCGCGCCGGCCCGCCCCGCGCCGGCCCACCTCCCGCGCGCCTTCCACGCCTGCGCCCGCGGCGCGCTCGCCGCCGGCAGGCGGCAGCAACGTGGCCAGCATCTCCGCCAGGCGGTCCACGATGGCGCGGCCGCCGGCCGGGGTGGGCGTGGTGGCGTACCCGCTGACGCGTCCGCCGGCGCTGACGCGGGCGACGGCGATCTTGGTGCCACCCAGATCCGCGGCCAGCGTGGCGCCGGGCGCCAGGCGCGCGCGGCTCACCGCAGTTCCACCGTCAGGCGGCAACGGTCGCCGCGCAGCAAGCCGGAGGAGAACTCGATGACGCGGCCATCGCCGCCCAGCGTCAAACGCTCCAACTTCATGCCCGCGGCGCGGGGCCGCACCCCGAGCAGCTTGGCTTCCTGCTGGTGCAGCAGCACCGGCTCATAGCTCTCGCGGCAACTCACCGGAGGACGCTGATAGTCGGTGGCGAATATTTCATATAGCGAGCGGTGGGCGTGGTCCTTGTCCATCAGGCCTGGGAACAGCGCCAGCGGGACGTAGGAGGTGTGCAGAAAGAAGGGCTCGCCGTTGACCAGGCGCAGGCGCTCGATGGCGACCACCTTTTCCCGCCGCCGTAGGCCGAGCCGCGCGGTCACCTCCGGCGCCGGCGTTTCCAGGGCGATGCGGCGGTTGCGCCAACTGGGCTCCAGGCCCTGGCTGGCGACATGCGTGGTGAAGCGGTAGAAATGGTCCAGCTCCTGCGAGACGCGCGGCTGGGCGATGTGCGTGCCGCGGCCGCGATGGCGGGTCAGCTGGCCGGCGGCCTCCAGCTCGTCCAAGGCGCGCTTGGCGGTGATGGCGCTGACGGCGAAGCGCTGGCAAAGGATTTTTTCCGTGGTGAAGAAGTCGCCCGGACGCAGGCGGCCGGCCTGCAGGCCGGCTTGGATTTCGCCGGCGAGAATGCCCTGGATGCGCGCGTAGAGGGGCACGCTGGGTTGCTCGCCCGCGCCGCCCGCTTCCGCTTCCACGATGGTTGCCGTCATGCTCCTGCCTGAGAACCGCTCCCGCCATCCTACACCAACTTTGATATATGAATTGGGGAGCGGGGCGGGTAGGATGGGAGGTTCACCGCAAACCGGAGGAAAATCGCCATGCATCGTTCTGCTTCGCCGTGGCCGCGCGCGGCCCTGGCCGCCTTGTTGTTCGCCGTATTCGCCGCGGCGCCCCTGGCGGCGCAGACGTGGGAGATCCCCACCACGCCGCTGCGGGCCCGGCAGACGGCGGCGAATCGCGACTTCTTTCCCATCGCGGTGTGGTACTCCGGCGGCAAATCGCGGGCGCCGATGGTCTCCCGCCACCCGCGGCGCGAAAAGCAGGAATGGCTGCGCGACCTGCGCACCATCAAGGCGACGGGCTTCAACACAGTGAAGACCTGGGTGGATTGGTCCACGGCGGAGCCGCGGCCGGGACAGTTCCACTTGGCGGGCCTGCGGCAGCTGCTGGCGCTGGCGCATCAGGTGGGGCTGCGGGTGATCGTGCAGGTCTACGCCGACTCCGCGCCGGCGTGGGTGGGCGAAGAAAACCCCAAGGCGCGCTTCACCACCGCGACCGGGGTGAAGATCCACTCGCAGGCGGCGCCGGGCTATCCCATGGACGCGCCGGGAGTGCGCCGGGCGGAGTTGGGGTTCTACCAAGCCGTGGCGCGGGTGGCGGCGGCCAGCCCGGCGTTTTACGGCTATGACCTGTGGAGCGAGCCGCACCTGGTCAACTGGGTTTGGTTCAACGACCTGCCGCATGCGCAGTTCGGCTACAACCCCTACACCCAGGCGCGGTTCCGGCTGTGGCTAAAGAAAAAATATGGCGGCAGCCTGGCGCGGCTGAACCAGGCGTGGTACCGCACCTACACCTCCTGGAGCCAGGTGCAGGCGCCGCGCTTCGGGACCATCTTGTCGTACACGGATTTTCTCGATTGGCAGGACTTTTTGTCCGACGACTTGGCGCTGCAGCTGCGCGCCATGTCGCAGGCGGTGCATCAGGTGGACCCCACGCACCTGACCAGCAGCCACTCCGACATTCCCGGCGTGCTGAACACGCCGCTGAGCGGCTATGTGAACCCGGACGACTGGAAGATGGCGCCGCAGGTGGATTATTACGGCGCCAGCTTTTATCCCAAGCACGCGGATACGGTCTTCGGCGGCTGGAAGCCGGCGTTCCGCGCCTTCGCCTACGACGGCTCCTACGCCGCCAGCGGCGGGCGAGGCTTCTATGTCGGCGAACTGCAAGCCGGGCAGGGGGCGACGGGACTGCGGGTGAATGTGCCGGTGACCGCGGCCGACATCCGCGACTGGACCTGGTCGCTGATCGCGCACGGCGCCAAGGCCATCTGCTACTACGCCTGGTATCCGATGAACGCGGGGTACGAGTCCGACGGCTACGGCTTCATCCACCTGGACGGCAGGCTTACGCCGCGGGCGCGGGAAGGGGGCAAAATCTCCCGCATCGTCACCCGGCATGCGCGGCTGCTGCACCAGGCGCAGCCGGCGCCGGCGCGGATCGCGATTCTTTACAACCCGCTGTCCTACATGAGCGGCGGCGACACCGTCGGGCCGGGGGAACGGGTGCGCAATTCCATGCTGGGCTTCTACCGGGCGCTGTGGCGGGAGAACATCCCTGTGACCTTTATCCACGCGCATCAAGTAGCGCACGGCGGATTGGCGCAATACCGGGCGGTGTATCTGCCCTACGCCATCACGCTCAGCGATGCCGACGCGCGGGCCATCCGGAGCTACGTCCGCGGCGGCGGCATCGCCATCGGCGAAGCGCGGCTGGCGTGGAACAACGGCCGCGGCTTCGCCAATGCGCGCATCCCCGGCGGCGGGCTGGCGCGGGTGTTCGGCGTAAAGGAAGAAACACTGGTGCCGGGCGCGAAATCCCACTATACGTTTCTGCCCTCGGCGCCGGACGGCCTGGCGGGTCTGACGCTGCCGGCGGCGCAGTTCCAGGAGGATTTGCAGGTGACGCGCGGCCAGGTGCTGGCGCGGTTCTCCGATGGCGAGCCGGCGGTGGTGGCCTCGCATTACGGCCGCGGCAAGACCATTTTCGTGGGCAGCTTTTTGGGGCTGGCGGCGGAGCAGGCCAAGACGCCGGACGCGGACCGGGCCATCCAGGCGCTGGCGCGCTGGGCCGGCATCCGCGCACCCGTCCAGGTGACCGGACCACATGCGGCGGCGGTGGAGGCGCGCCTGCTGGATCGCGGCGGAACGACGGTGCTGATCGCCGTCAACCGCGGTCCCGCGGGGTCGTTCCAAATTACCGTGCGCCGGCCGGCGGCGGCGGCGTCCAATTGGCTGGCTCACGGCGCGGCCGTGCCCCTGCGCGCCGTGCCCGGCGGCGCCCGGCTGGAGGTGCGCCTGAAGCATGAAGGCGTGGCCGTGATCGAATTGACGCCGGCCAAGTGACGGAATGGCGCCCAGCGGCGCCCGGCCCCGGCCCGCCGCGGGCAGGACGCCGCAAGCCCGCGCCGGCGGCGCTAAAATAAAGCCATGAGCATCGGCACCGAGCGCTACCAGAATCTGGACCCGCACGACTATCGGCCGGGAACGCAAGAGATTTATTACGGTGGCCAGCAGCATGAAGGCTTGGTGCTGACC
>JAKAUF010000368.1 GCA_021827785.1 Acidobacteriota bacterium
CGGGATGCCATCGTCATCGGCATCATCCTGGCCTCGATCATCATGGTGCTGTTCCTGCGGGACTGGGGCACCTCGATCGTCGCCGGGCTGGTGATTCCGGCGACGATGCTGATCACCTTCGTCTTCCTGCATGCCCTGGGGCAGAGCTTCAATCTGATGACGCTGGGCGGCTTGGCGGCCGCCGTGGGGCTGGTGATAGACGACGCCATCGTGGTGGTGGAGAACATCGTGCTGCACCGGGAATCCGGCGAGGGGCGGTGGCGGTCCATTGACTTGGCGGTGCGCGAGCTGGGGGTGGCGCTGCTGGGCTCGACGTTCACGCCGATCGTGGTGTTCGTGCCGCTCATCTCCATCTCCGGCATCACCGGCTCGTTTTTCCGCGCCCTGGCCATCACCATGTCCATCGCGCTGCTCACCTCGCTGGTGCTGGCGCTCAGCTGGACGCCGGCGCTGAGCCAATTCTTCATCAAGAAAGGCGCCGGGAATCCCGAGCCGGAGGAGGGCGAGGAGGCGCGCGGCGCGCTGCGCGTGCATGAGATCGAGGAGAGCGGATTTTTCGGGCGCGTGATCCGCTTCTACGAGGGCTGGCTGATTCCGGCGCTGAAGAAGCCGGCCTGGCTGGCGCTGGGCTGCGCGGCGCTGATCGCCGTTTCGGTGTTCACCTACCGCCATCTGGCCAGCGACCTGCTGCCGCACATGGACGAAGGCGCCTTCACGCTGGATTACATCACCCCGCCGGGGGCGTCGCTGGCGGAGACCAACCGCATGGTGAACGCGATTCTGCGCATCGTGCACAGCATACCGGAGGTGCAGAGCACGTCGCGGCGCACGGGGCTGCAACTGGGCTTCGCCACCGTGACCGAGGCCAACACCGGGGACATTTCGGTGAAGCTGAAGTCGCACCGTTCGCGCGGCATTGACGCCATCATCGCGCAGGCGCGGCGGGAGATCGCCGCGCAGGTGCCGGGGGTGGAGGTGGACTTCACGCAGCAGCTCCAGGACATGATCGGCGACCTGACGAACGTGCCGCAGCCGATCCAGATCAAGCTGTTCAATCCCGACGGGGCGCTGCTGGACCATTGGGCGCCGCGGGTGGCGGATACGATCGGCGCGCTGCCGGGGCATCACATCGTGGACATTGACAACGGCATCGAGAGCACGATCAGCGGGCCGGCGGTGGTGTTTCACGTGAATCCCGTGCGCGCGGCGCGGGCGGGCTTCACGCCGCGGGAGGTGGCGACCGACGCCGGGGCGCTGCTGCGCGGCGTGGTGGCGCCGACGCCGGTGGTGGTGAACAGCCGGGCGTACAGCATCCGGGTGCGCTTCCCGCGCTCCAGCCGGGCGACGCTGGCGGCGATGCGCAACACGCTGCTGGTCAGCGCCAGCGGGCATACGGCGACGCTGGGCTCGCTGGCGACGGTGCGGCTGCTGCCGCCGCAGACGGAGATTTTGCAGCAGAACTTGCAGCGCTACGTGGCGGTGACGGCGCGGCTGCAAGGAACCGACCTGGGCACCGGGATGCGGATGGTGAAGCGGGCCGTGGCCGGAATGCACCTGCCGGCCAATATCCGGGTGCAATACGGCGGGACCTACGCCACGCAGCAGAAGTCCTTCCACAGCCTGGTGGTGGTGCTGGTGCTGGCGGTGGTGCTGGTGTTCATCGTGCTGCTGTTCGAGTTCGGCAGCTTTTCCGCGCCGCTGGCGATTTTGTCCTCGGCGATCCTATCCACCTCGGGCGTGCTGTTCGCGCTGTGGGCGACGCGGGTCACGTTCAACATCGCGTCGTTCATGGGGCTGATCATGGTGATCGGCATCGTGGCCAAGAACGGGATTTTGCTGCTCGACGCCGACCAAAAGTACCGTGCGCAAGGCGTATCCCCCTTTGACGCGATCGTGCAGGCGGGGCGGCGGCGGCTGCGGCCCATCGTGATGACGGCGATGGCGGCGGTGGCGGGGATGTTTCCGCTGGCGCTGGGCTGGGGGGCGGGGGCGCAGATGCTGCAACCGCTGGCGATCGGGGTGATCGGCGGCATCTTGATCTCGATGGTGCTCAGCCTGATCGTCACCCCGGCGGTGCATTACTACATCACCGGGCGGCGGCAGCCGCGGCCGCCGGCCAAGCAGCCGCCGGATGCACAGCAGGTGGTGACCTCGGCACAATAGAGCGATGGCCCAACACTTTGCCCTGCTCTACGACCTAGTCCCCGACTATTTGGAGCGCCGCGGCGCCTTCCGGCAGGAACATTTGGCGCTGGCGCAGCAGGCGGCGGCGCGCGGCGAGCTGCTGCTGGGCGGCGCCTTCGCCGAGCCGGCCGACGGCGCCCTGCTGGTGTTTCGCGCCGCGGACGCAAAGGCGGTGGAGGCGTTCGCGCAAAGCGATCCGTACGTGCAGAACGGGCTGGTGCGCAGCTGGCGGGTGCGCCCGTGGACGGTGGTGGTGGGCGCGCTGGCGGGAGCGTAAGGGCGGACGAGACGCCGGGCGGCGGCGGATTCCGCCTCTTCGGGCGGCGGATTGTTGTATGCTCTCCGGTTCAGGTGAATCCAGGAGGAAATTATGGTGCGGCGGCTGGGGCTGGCGGCGGTGGTATTGGCGTTGGCGGCGTGGGCGGGAGCGCAGACGGTCAACCCCGCGCTGTTGGGCGGCTTGAAATACCGGCTGATCGGGCCATTCCGCGGTGGGCGGTCGCTGGCCGCGGTGGGCGTGCCGGGGCATCCGAGCCTTTATTATTTCGGCGCGGTGGACGGGGGCGTTTGGAAATCCACCGACGCCGGACATACCTGGAAGCCGGAATACCGTCATGAGCCGATCGCCTCGATCGGCGCCATCGCCGTCGCGCCGAGCAACCCCAACATCATCTACGTGGGCACCGGCGAAGCCGACATGCGCTCCGACATCACCTACGGCGATGGCATGTACAAATCCACCGACGGCGGCAAAACGTGGACGCATATCGGGCTGAGCGACACGCGGCATATCGGCTCGATCGTCGTCAATCCGCGCAATCCCAACATCGTGCTGGTCGCCGCCTTGGGCCATGCGTATGGGCCGAACGCGGAGCGGGGCGTTTTCCGCACGACGAACGGCGGCCGCAGTTGGCAAAAGGTGCTGTACAAGAATCCCAGCACCGGCGCGATTGACCTTTCGATGGACCCGCGGAACCCGCGGGTGATCTACGCGGCGCTGTGGCAGACGCGGCGTCCGCCTTGGAACGTGTATCCGCCCTCCAGCGGGCCGGGCAGCGGTCTGTATAAATCCACCGACGGCGGGACGAGCTGGAAGCATTTGACCGGCGGCTTGCCGGCGCGGGTGGGGCGCATCGGCGTGGCCGTGGCGCCCAGCGATCCCAAGGTGGTCTACGCCATCGTGGACGCGGCGCACGGTGGGCTGTTCCGGTCGGACAACGCCGGGCGCAGCTTCCGGCTGGTGGACAACCACACGCGCATCTGGGGCCGGGGATGGTATTTCGGCGGGGTGACGGTGGATCCGCAAAACGCCAACGTGGTCTACGTCGCCAACACCTCGACCTACCGCTCGACCAACGGCGGCCACAGCTTCACCGCCATCAAGGGGGCGCCGGGCGGGGATGATTATCACAGCGTTTGGGTGGCGCCGGACCATCCCAATCACATCATTCTGGCCAGCGACCAGGGCGTTGTGCTCAGCTTGAATGACGGGAAAACGTGGAGCAGCTGGTACAACCAGCCTACCGCGCAGCTGTACCAAATCTCCGCCGGCTACGGTTTTTCCTTCTGGGTGTACGGTCCGCAGCAGGATAGCGGCGCCATCGCGGTGAAAAGCCGCAGCAACCATGGCGTGCTGAGCCAGCGGGACTGGGTGCCGATCGGCGTGGGCGGCGAGAGCGACATGGTCGTGCCCGACCCGCTGCATGCGGGCATTCTGTTCGGCGGCGGCGTCACGCGGTACAACTTCCGCACCGGCGCCAGCATGCCGGTGTCGCCGATGCTGGGACGGACGGCGGCGTTCCGCCACACCTGGACGATGCCGCTGGTGTTTTCGCAGGCCGATCCGCACGACCTGTATTTCGGCAATCAGTTCTTGTTCCGCACCGATGACGGCGGCCGCAACTGGGTGCGCATCAGCCCGGATTTGACGCGTGCCGATCCGGGCACGCCCGCCAACCTGGGGCCGGTGACGGCCAAGGACTTCCCGCCGGGCGAAGGCCCGCGGCGCGGAGTGATTTATTCCATCGCGCCTTCGCCCCTGCGGCCGAACGAGGTTTGGGTCGGGACCGACGACGGCTATATCCAAATGACGCGCAACGGCGGCCGCAGCTGGAGCAACGTGACCCCGCCGGCGCTGACGCCGTGGAGCAAGGTGGGGATGATCGCGGCGTCGTATTTCCACGCCGATACCGCCTACGCCTCGGTGGACCGGCACCGGCTGGACGATTTCGCGCCCTACATCTACCGCACGCGGGATGGCGGCAAGAGCTGGCAAAAGATCGTGCAGGGCATACCCAACGGCGCCTACGTCAACGCCATCGTGCAAGACCCCAAGCAGCCGGGGCTGCTGTTCGCGGGCACGGAGCTGGGCGTCTATGTCAGCTTCAATAGCGGGAACAACTGGCAGCCCTTGCAGCTGAATCTGCCGGTCGCTTCCGTGCGGGACATGGTGATCCGCGAGAACGATCTGGTGGTCGGCACGCACGGGCGGTCCATTTGGATACTGGATGACATGACGCCGCTGCGGCACATGGCCGCGGCGGAACAGGCGGCGGCGCGGGGCGAGGCGTATCTGTTTCCGCCGGCGCCGGCCTACCGGATGCGGCCGGGCAGCGAGCAAGGCACGCCGCTGCCG
>JAKAUF010000320.1 GCA_021827785.1 Acidobacteriota bacterium
CCTTTCCATCCTGGTCCGCTACCCCGCCCGCGGTCCGGCCGCGGCGGCGGGGAACCCCGCCCCAAGCGCGCCGCGCCTTATATCCTGGAGGTATGGAGATCAGCCCTTGGCTGCACCATCATCCCCAGGCCGTGGCCTGCCAATACCGCGGCACGCGGCTCGCGGCGCAATTTGCCGGCGCCGCCGCGGACGCCCCGTTTCCGCCCGCCGCCCTGTGCGATTGGAGCTTTCGCGCCGCCTTGCGCGTCCAGGGACCGGACGCACGCAAGTGGCTGAATGGCATCATCACCGCCAACGTGCGTGACCTCGCCCCCGGCCGGACCGCGCCGTCGTTCCTGCTCAACCCCAAGGGCCACATCCTCGCCGCGTTCGACACCGCGGCGCTGAGCGCGGATGAGTTTCTGTTGCTCGCCAGCGAAGACCAGCGGACGCTGTTGCTGGAGACTCTGCGCCGCTTCGTGTTCCGCAGCCGGCTGGTGATCGAGGATTTATCGGCCGGCACGCTTTCGCTCGCCGTCTGCGGACCGGGCGCGGCAGCGGCGCTGCGCGCCGCCGGCGGCGACGACCTCCCCGCGGTGGGAGGATGGCGGGCCGCCCATTTCCCCGGCGGCGCGGATACGCTGCGGCTGTTGCGCTGGCAGTTGGGTCAAATAGAAACAGTTGAGATATACGGCAACATAGAATCCGTGGTGCCCTTATATGACACCATGGCGCGCCACGCGACGCCGATCGGCGCCGCGGCCTGGGACCGCCGCATGCTCCTGGAAGGCATACCGCTCTTCGGGCGTGAGATCCGCGACGCCGTGCTGCCGCCGGAGACCGGCAGCCTGGGGGCAATCGGGAACAACAAAGGCTGCTACATCGGGCAGGAAATCGTCGAGCGCATTCGCGCCCGCGGCCAGGTCCACCGTCAGCTCCAGGGATTTCGCTTCGCCGGAGCAGTACAAGCGGGTGAGCGCATTCAGGCGGACGGCAAGGACGTCGGCGAACTGACCGCCGCCGCCGCGCTCACCTCCGGGGCCCATGCCGGCCAATACGCCGCCCTGGGCTATCTGCGCCGGGAAGCGGCTGAGAGCGCCGCCGCGCTCACCGCCGCCGGGGTCGCCGGAACGGTCGCGCGCCCTCCGCTCGATGAATAACTTGCGCCTACGATTAGAAACAATTAATAGGCCGTAATGGGCCGGAGAACTTAGGCCGACTGCTTGGCCAGCACGGATTCCTTTTCCCGTTCGTCGGCCTGCCGCTGGAACTCGTTTTCCGGCAGCGCCATCGCCAGGACGTCCTCCATGTGCTGGACGTAATGCAGTTCGATGCCGGCGCGCTGCTCGGGCTTCAGGTCTTCCTCGACGTTCTGGCGGTTTTCCGCCGGCAGCAGCACGTGCTCGATGCCGGCGCGCTTGGCGGCCAGGACTTTTTCCTTGACCCCGCCGATGGGCAGCACATCCCCCGATAAGGTCAATTCGCCGGTCATGGCCAGTTTGGGGCGCACCGGCTTGCCGGTCAGCAGCGACGCCAGCGCGGTGGCCATGGTGATGCCGGCCGAGGGCCCGTCCTTGGGAATCGCCCCCGCGGGCACATGGATGTGAATGTCGGTTTCCTTGAAGAAGTCCTCCGCCAAGCCCAGTTCCTGGGCGTGGGAGCGCACCCAGGTCAGCGCCGCCTGCATGGACTCCTGCATCACCTGGCCGAGATGCCCGGTCATCGTGAAGCCCTTGCCGCCCTTCATCTGGTTGGCCTCGATGAACAGCACGTCCCCGCCGGTGGGGGTCCAGGCCAAGCCCACCGCCACGCCGGGGCGGCGGGTGCGTTCGGCGATCTCGGTGGCGACGCGCACCTTGGGCCCGCCCAGGAACTCGCGCACCACCTCCGGGGTGACGGTCAACGCCGCCGCCTCGGCGCCCGGCGTGCCGATGCGCCGGGCGTACTTGCGCACCACGGTGCCGATCTCGCGCTCCAGGTTGCGCACCCCGGCCTCGCGGGTGTAGTCGCGGACGATGCGCCGCACCGCCTCTTCCTGGAAGGTCATGCGCTCGGCGGCGACGCCATTTTCCGCGCACTGCTTGGGAATCAGATACCGGAAGGCGATGTGCAGCTTCTCCTCCTCGGTGTAGCCGCTCAGCTCGATGGTTTCCATGCGGTCCCGCAGCGGCTCGGGAATGGTGTCCAGCATGTTCGCGGTGGTGATGAACAGCACCCGCGACAGGTCGAAGGGAACGTCCAGGAAGTTGTCGCGGAAGCTGAAGTTCTGCTCCGGGTCCAGAACCTCCAGCAGCGCCGATGAGGGGTCGCCGCGAAAATCGCGGCCGATCTTGTCCACCTCATCCAGCATGAACACCGGATCGTTGGTGCCGGCGCGGCGCAGATTCTGCATGACCTGGCCGGGCAGCGCGCCGATGTAGGTGCGGCGGTGGCCGCGAATCTCCGCCTCGTCATGCACGCCTCCCAGCGAGAGGCGGACGAACTTGCGCCCCAAGGCGCGGGCGATGGAGCGCCCCAGCGAGGTCTTGCCCACGCCCGGCGGCCCGACAAAGCACAGGATGGGGCCCTTCATGTCCGGCTTGAGCCGCCGCACCGCGAGGTAGTCCAGAATGCGGTCCTTGACCTTTTCCAAGTCGTAATGGTCCTCGTCCAGGATCGTGGCCGCCTTGGCCAGGTCAATCTCCTGCGCCGAACTCTTGTTCCAGGGAAGCGCCGCCAGCCACTCGATGTAGTTGCGCGTGACGGAATAGTCCGCCGCCGCCGGCGACATCCGCCCCAGGCGCTGCAGCTCCTTCAAGGCCTCGGTCTTGACCTCGTCGGGCATGCCGGCGTCTTCGATTTTTTTGCGCAACTCCTCGACGTCGCGCTGGTTCTCGTCGCCTTCGCCGAGTTCTTTCTGAATCGCCTTCAGCTGCTCGCGGAGGTAGTACTCGCGCTGCGATTGCTGCACCTGGTCCTGGACTTCGGTTTGGATTTTGCTGCGCAACTGCTGCACTTGCAGTTCCCGGGTCAGATGGCGGTTGACCAATTCCAGGCGGGCCATGACCGACGCCGTCTCCAGCAGCTCCTGCCGGTCCTTGGTGGCCAGCGAGGGCAGCGAGGAGGCGATGAAGTCGGCCATGCGCCCCGGCTCCTCAATGCTCAGCACCAGCGTTTGCAGTTCGTCGGAAAGCGTCGGCGATAGGCTGACCACCTGTTGGAACAGCGACACCACGTTGCGTTGCAACGCTTCCAACGGGGTGCCGGTCACATCCAGCACCTCCGGCACCGCCTCCACCTCGGCGCGCAGATAGGGATCCAGTTGCTCCCAGTTGCGCACCTTGGCCCGGCTGACGCCTTCGGTGAAGATGAACAGGCTTTGATTGGGCATGCGCACGATCTTGTGCACCATGGCGATGGTGCCGACCTGGTACATGTCCGCCGGCTGCGGCGTGTCTACGTGGGCGTCGCGCTGCGCCACCACCCAGATCAGCTTGTCTTCACCCAGGGAGTTGATCAGGTTGATCGAGGACTGCCGTCCCACCGTCAACGGCAGAACGGCGTGGGGAAACAGCACCGTGTCCCGTACCGGCAAGGCAGGAAATGACGCCGGCAGATCCGGCAGGCGCATTGTTGAGGAAGCCATAATGTCCGCCAAGATTGACTATATCACACTCATGGAATCTGCCATATTCGTGCTAATGTCCAAGCCGGGCGCGACCGCGCGGCGGCTCCTTGCGCACGGCGGGATAGGAACCGAGAATCTTCAATTCATCGCTGACGGCGGCCAGGTCGCTCAAGGCTTGACGCACGGTGGGCTGGCTCAAGGCGCCGAAGAAATCGAGGTAGAAACTGTACTCCCAAGGACGGCCCGGGGTCGGGCGGGATTCAATCCGGCTGAGGTCAATGCCCCGCAGGGCGAAAACGTTAAGACAGCGGCAGAGCGCGCCCGGCTGATTGCGCGTGGCAAAGACGACGGAGACCTTATGGGTTTGACGACGGCTCTGGGAGGGGTTTGCCGCCGCGGCCGCCGCGGCCGCCGGCAGGAGGCGGAGAAAGCGGGTGAAGTTGCGCGGGTTGTCCTCGATGTTGGCCGCCACGACGCGAGCGCCGTAGGCCTTGGCCGCAGGTACGCCCGCGATCGCGGCGGCATCGCGCAATCCCTGTTCCACGATGTATTGGACGCTGCCGGCGGTGTCATAGAACGGCACGGCTTCCCAGCGGGGATGGCGGCGCAGAAAGCGGCGGCACTGGTCCAGGGCGACGGGATGGGAAAGAACGCGCCGAATGGCGCGCAGGGAGACCCCGGGGGGAGTGATCAGCTGGTGGCGGATGCGCAGATTGGTCTCGGCGACGATGGTCACCGCCTCGCGGCGTAACAGATCGTAGTTGGCGGCGACCGAACCGGCCAGGGTGTTCTCGATGGGAATCACGGCCGTCTCGGCGGCGCCGCGGCGCAGGGCGGTAAACACATCGGTGAAGCTGGAGCAACAGAGCAGTTCGAGGCGATCCGGAGCGAGCAGGCGGCGCGCCGCCGCCTCGCTGAATGAGCCCTTTTCGCCCTGAATGGCGACGCGAATGGAACGCTGCGACGATGCTGGGGCCATTAGTCCATCAGGATAACGTGCCGCCCTGCCGCGGAGGCGCCGCCGCCGCGGCGGCAGGAAAAAGGGCCGCGGCGCGCGCGCCGCGGCGGAGCATGGGGCACGCGGGCGCCGCGGCCATTCCCCGCCGCGGCTAGCGGGACTTCCCGCCGGAAACATAGGGGTGGCGCAGCCAGTGGCGGGCCGCTTTCGCCGCCGGCGCCGCGCCGCCCAGAGCGATGCAGCGGCGGTAGTCGGCCAGG
>JAKAUF010000014.1 GCA_021827785.1 Acidobacteriota bacterium
TGTTCGCCTCCGCTCCGCGCTGCCACGCCGGCTAACGCTCGCACCACCGCGCGCGGCCCTCCGCCCCCGCGCTCCCGCCCGTGCAATACCCGCACCCTTCGCCCTTTTTCCCACCCGCGCGCTCCCAGCCGCCCAACGCCTGCATCGTCACACAGACTCTTATGCCCCGCGGTATTTGCCCGGCGTCACGCCCGCCTCCCGCTCGAACGCGCGGTGAAAGGCCTTGTGGCTGCCGAACCCGGCCGCCGCCGCGACGCGGTAGACGGGCAGATCAGTCTCTTGCAGCAACTGCTTGGCCCGCTGGATGTGTGCGCGCGTGATCTCCTCCAGCACGGTCCGGCCCACGGTGGCTTGGAACCGCCGCTCCAGCGTGCGCCGCGAGACGTTCAATCCGCGCGCCAGGTCTTCCACGCCGATTGGCTCGCGCGAGCGCTCCCGGATCATGCGCAGCGCTCCCGCCACCAGCGAGTCCTCCTGCGCCATCACGTCGCTGGAGGTGCGGGTGACCATGTGCGTGGGCTGCACCCAGATGGTCCGCGACGGCGCCGGCTGGCGGCGCATCAGCCGGTCCAGCAGGCCGGCCGCCGCATAGCCCGCCGCTTCCGTGCCCATCGCCACGCTGGACAGCGGCGGGCTGGACAGGTCGCAGATGATTTCGTCGTTGTCCACTCCAATCACCGCGATGTCATCCGGCACGCGCAGCCCCGCCGCGCCGCAGGCCGCCAGCACCTCCCGCCCGCAGACGTCGTTGCAGGCCATCAGTCCCACCGGCTGCCGCGGCTCGCTTTGGAAGAGTTCCGCCAGCCAGCGCACCAGCAGCGGCTGTTCCCGCTGCCAGCTCCGCATCCAGTGCGGTTTGCGCATCCAGTTCGCCAGCGGCGTGCGGTGCGCCAGACATTCCAGTCCGGCGTCCGCCGCCAGCCGCAGGAATGCCTGTTCCCGCGCCAGCGCCCAATGGCAGTCGCGAAAGCTCACGAATGCGAGCTTGCGGAATCCCGCCTCACGCAAATGCGCCAGGCCCATGGCGGCGATACTCGAGGAGTCGGTGCGAATTTCCCCATAGTGCTCCCCGCTGACCATGGGCAGCGCTTCGCTTAAGCTCGAAGCCACCAGCGGCACCTTCGCGCTTCGCGCTACCCGCGCCAGCTCTTCCGGCCGCACCCGGCCGATCATCCCCTGGCCGTTCCAGCCTTGGCCCAGCGCCGACATCTGGTCCAAATGCCCCGGCGCCATGACCAGCGACCATGGCCCGTGCAGCCGGGAATAGCGCAAAATCCCCCGCAACAGCCCCCGGCCATACTCCGTCGAGGTTTCCAGCAGCAAGGCCACTTGCGGCGGCGGCGCCATCTGCTCACCATACCAGGGAGGGACGTTTTGCGACAGCCCCTGGCGGCGCGGGTTTACCGGCCCTGCCCCCGCCCGGCCGCCTGGGAACGGGTCCGGCCTCCGCCCGTCCCCCGTTTTGCGCCCGCCCGCTTCCTAGCCGCCGGCCCCAGGTCGCGGCTCGGCCGCCGGGCCGATAGAATAGGAGCTTGTCTCCGCCAAACACCTGCGTCTTCATCGTTTCCGCCCCGTCCGGTTCGGGGAAAAGCACCTTGGTTCGCGAGCTGTTTACCTTGGTGCCGGGCCTGGAGTTTTCCATCTCCTATACCACCCGCGCCCCGCGCGGCAGCGAGCAAAACGGCCGCGAGTATTTTTTCGTGGGCCGCGCGGAGTTTGAGCGCATGTTGGCGGCGGGCGGCTTTTTGGAACACGCCCAGGTCTTCGGCAACTACTACGGCACCGCCTCTTCCTTTCTGGAGGATGCCCGCCGCCGCGGCAAGGATTTGGTGCTGGATATTGATGTCCAGGGCGCGGCCATGGTCCGCCAGCGGCTGCCCGAAGCCGTCAGCATCTTCATCGCCCCACCCGACCGCGACACCTTGGCCCGCCGGTTGCAGCATCGCGGCCTGGACAAGGCCGAGGTAGTGGCCCAGCGGCTGAAGAACGCTTCCCGCGAGATTGCCGCTTATAATAACTATCAGTACGTGATCATCAACGACCGGTTGGACATCTCCGTCGAGCAGTTGCAAGCCATCGTTCTGTTCGAGCGCGGGCGGGTTCGCCCGCTGGACGCGGTGGAGGCCGCCCAAGCGGAACGCTGGCGGCGCTTGGCCGCGGCCTGCCGCCGGGAAGCGGTGGCGCCGGCCCTGGCGCCGGTGCTGCGGTCATTTGGCTTGCCACCCGTCTAAGGCGGCCAGGCTGGCCGCGAGGAGTTGGAAATATGCCCTATAAGAGTTTGGAAGAGGTTCCCAGCCGCTATCGTTTTGTCCACGTCGTCGCGCGGCGGGCCCGCAAGATTCAAGGTGGCGCGCTCCCGCTCCTGTCCACCGTATCGAAAAAGCCCACCCGCATCGCGGAGTTGGAGGCGATGCAGGGCCTGATCGCCTATACCGCCCCGCCCCTGCCTGGAACCGAGGCCGAGGGCGAGGATGGCGCGGGCGCGTAGCCGGTAAGCCATGGCCGGTGCGGCCAGCCCAGCGGACCGTAATCCGCCCATCCTGCTGGGCGTCACCGGGGGTGTGGCCGCGTACAAGGCTTGTGAGCTGGTCCGCCAACTCCAGCAGCGCGGCCACCGCGTGCGCGTCATTCTCACGCGCGGCGGCGCCCGCTTCGTTTCCCCGCTGACCTTTGCCGCCCTAACCGGCGAACCGGCGCTGACCCGCCTGTTCGCCTCGGCGCAAAGTGGCGAGGCGTTCGCCTCCTCGATTGACCATATCGCCTTGGCGCAATCCGCCAAGGCGCTGGTCGTGGCGCCCGCCACCGCCCATTGCCTGGCGAAATTGGCCCACGGCCTGGCCGACGATCTGCTTTCCACGGTGTACCTGGCCACTTCGGCGCCCATCATTCTGGCGCCGTCCATGAACGTCAATATGTGGCGCCATCCCGCCACGCAAGCCAATCTTCAAACCCTCGCCCGCCGGCCCGGCCTAGCCATCGTCGCTCCCGAGGCCGGCTATCTTGCCTGCGGCATGGTCGGCGACGGCCGCCTCGCCGAGCCGGCGGAGATCGCCGCCGCCGTCGAAACCGCGCTCCGCCCCGTGCCCGCCTCGGCGTGGGCCGGCCGCACCGTCCTCATCACCGCCGGACCCACCCGCGAGCCGCTCGATCCGGTGCGCTATTTCAGCAATCGCTCCAGCGGGCGGATGGGCTTCGCCTTGGCCCGCGCCGCCGCCCAGCAAGGCGCCCGCGTCCAGCTCATTTTCGGTCCCACCGCCGCCGAACCGCCCGCCGATCCCGGCATCGAACTCATTCCCGTCACCACCGCGGAAGAGATGGCGGCGCAGGCCCTCGCCCGCTTTGCCGCCTGCGATGCCGCCATCCTCGCCGCCGCCGTCGCCGACTATCGTCCCGCCCGGCCCGCCCCCGCCAAGATCAAGAAATCCCCCGACGCCTTGCATCTCGAGCTGCTGCCCACGACCGATATCTTGGCGGAACTCGGCCGCCGCAAAACGCATCAGTTGCTGGTCGGCTTCGCCGCCGAAACCGGCGATCCTCGCCCCGCCGCCCGCGCCAAGCTGGCCGCCAAGAACGCCGACCTGATCGTCGGCAATGACGTCGCCCAGCCTGGCGTCGGCTTCGATAGCGCCGACAACGCCGTCGTTTTGGTCTCCGCCGCCGATGAGGCGGCCCTGCCGCGCGCTTCCAAGGACCGCATCGCCGGCCAGATCCTGGCCGCCATCGCCGCCCTGCCTCGCCCCGTTCCGGTTCCCGCGAACTCCGGCGGCCTGCGAGCCTAGCCCGATGGATTCCGACCTGCGCCAGCGCCTGGCCGCGTACTTGGAGTTCCAACGCGAGCTGGGAATCGAACGCCTGCGCATCACGCCTGCCGCGCTGGCTCCGTTCGCGCCTCCACCGCCGGTTCGGGATGCGCCGGCGCCGGCGTTCGCCGCCGCCGCCCCGCTCCGCCCCCAAACTCCCGGGCCATCCGCGATGCCGCCGTTCCATCCCGCTCCAGCATCCGACCCGGTCTCGCCGTCGCCTCGCGCCGCGGCGCCCTCCCCCAGCGGCTCGTTTGCCTCCGCCGCTGCCGCGCCCGTGGCGCCGCCTGCCGATCCCGCCGCCGAATTGGTCCGCATCCGCGCCGACCTCGGCGACTGCACGCGCTGCAAGCTGCATCGCCTGGGCCGCCGGCAAATCGTTTTTGGCGCGGGCAATCCCGGCGCCGAGTTGGTCTTCGTCGGCGAAGGCCCCGGCGCCGATGAGGATGTCCAAGGCCTGCCCTTTGTCGGCCGCGCCGGCCAATTGCTGACCGACATGATCCAAAAGGGCATGGGCCTCGACCGCGCCGCCGTCTACATCTGCAACGTGGTCAAATGCCGCCCGCCGCAAAACCGTACGCCGGAAAGCGACGAGTGCGCCGCCTGCTCCCCGTTTCTGCGCCGGCAATTGCTCGCCATCCGCCCCAAATTGATCATCGCCCTGGGCGCCTGCGCGGCGCAGAATCTTCTCGCCTACAAGGGTTCGCTGGCCTCCGTCCGCGGCCGCCTGCATCCGCTCGAACTCGACGGCTGGAACACGCAGTTGCTGATCACCTATCACCCCGCCTACCTGCTGCGCGATCCGAGCCAAAAGCGCGAGGCCTGGAAGGACCTGCAAATCGCCATGCGCTTTCTTGGCCTGCCCCGCGCTTAGCTCCTCAATAACGCGGGACGCCCCGCCGCGGGCGGGGCTGGGGCCCGCGCCCATCAATTCGCGGGGGCCGCGCCATTCGCACGGGGAGCAAAGCGGGCGCGGAGAGGCC
>JAKAUF010000227.1 GCA_021827785.1 Acidobacteriota bacterium
ACCCACCCGCCGCCGCCGGACGACCCCACGGCGCATTTGCTGGACCGGTATTGCCGCGTGCTGGAGCCTTTGGGGATTACCGTTCCAGACCGCCAGCCGCGCCTGCGGGCGGACACCAAGGTTCAGGCGTGGGCAGAGCGCGAATTGCCCGCGGAGCGGGCATGGTTGGGAATTTGCCCCGGGGCGGGGCACCCCAGCCGGCGCTGGCCCGCGGAAAGATTTGCGGCCGCCGTGACCGCGTGGATCCGGCCGCTGGCTCCGGCGCCGGGTGTCGTGATCTTTGCCGGGCCGGAGGAGGATGAGGAGCAATTGGCGGGGTTGCGGGAGTTGCCCGGCGCCCGGATCTGCCGCGGACTTTCCATTCCCCAGCTGGCGGCGGCCTTGGCGCGATGCCGCGTGGTGCTGACCAACGCCAGCGGTCCCTCCCATATTGCCGCGGCGGCGGGTTCCGCGGTGGTGACCGTCGGCGAAATCCCGATGTTTGATCCCGTCGGCCGGGTGATTCCGGTGCGTGCCAGGCGCTGGGTAAGCGACATTGCCGTGGCCGCCGTTGCGGAGGCTTTGGCGGCGGCATGGCAGAGCCCAGCGGCTGCGCACCCGCCCGGGTGATCAGGCCCGATCGCCTCCGGGCCATTGGAACGCCGCGGTTTGGGGAAGGCCCAGGCTCGCCAGCAAACGCGAAGTGAATTGCCGCACCGCGGCTTGCGGCGTCGCCGCGGCGTCGTAAAACGCCGGCATCACGGGAAAAATGATGCCGCCGGCTTCGCTGACGGCTAGCATGTTCCGCAAGTGGATCACGCTCAGCGGTGATTCCCGCACCGCCAGCACAAGACGGCGGCGCTCCTTCAAGCAGACATCGGCGGCCCGTTCAATTAGGTTATTTGACAGCCCATGGGCGATCGCGGCCAGAGTTCCCATGCTGCATGGCGCCACCAGCATGCCATCACTGGCGTAGGACCCGCTGGCGATATTGGCGCCAATATCCTCCGGATCTAGATTCCGCAGCTTCGCCGGCAACGGATGGCATTCGGCCAGCGCGGCGGCCAACTCCGCGGCGGACTGGATGTTGTCCGCTACCGCCAGCTCCTCCTTCGCCACCCGCCGCGCATGACGGGAGACGACGAAATTGAGATGTCCGACGCGCGGATCGGCGAGGAGCATTTGCAAAGCGCAGCGGCCGACCGCCGCGCCGCTGGCGCCGGTGACGGCCAAGGTCAGATTCAGTCCAGAAGAAGAGGCCCCTGTCATTTTGCGTCTATCCGCCGGCTGCGCGCCGCTCCCACGGCCATGAGCGAGAGCTTCCGCACGTCCCGAGCGTCGGTTACCGCCGTCGGCGAAGTGAGGTAGCGCATGGGCCAGCCCAGCGCGACCGCGGAGCCGCGGTGGCAGCAACTCGAACCATCATTGTAGCCATTGCGCCGGAGCGCAACCGAGGCAGTGACCGAGAGTGAGAAGGATTACACCGTCGGCGACGAACAGAATTGGAGCGCGCCCGGGCGAGGCGCACCGCGCTCTGGAATGGCGCGGGCCGCGACGGCGTTCCCCGAACCGCGGGGGCGGATTTCGCTTGCGGAATCCCACAATGTATGCAAAATAAGGGCGTCGGCCCGAGTAGCTGTCCAGGGTTGCCAGCCTGTGCTCGAGGAGATTCCCTGATGTCCCATGCTCGTTGGTTTTTGCCTACTCGACTTCTGCCAACCCGAATTGCGGCAACGCGCCGAGCAAGGATCCGGTTCGGCGCCGTGGCCTTCGCCGTTTCCGCGCTGGTGGCCGTACCCCGAGCGAACTCCCAAGCCGTACCGAAGTCGCAGACGCAGGCCTTGCACTTCCGGTTTGTTGGTCCCATGCACGGCAATCGCGTCGCGGCCGGCGTTGGCGTGCCCGGCAATCCGAATGTCTATTACGCCGGCGCCAGCTCGGGCGGGGTTTGGAAAAGCTCGGATGGTGGGCTGCGGTGGCGGCCGGTCTTCGATCATGAGCCGGTGCAAGCGATCGGGGCGCTGGCGGTGGCTCCGAGCGCCCACAACGAGGTCTGGGCGGGCACGGGAGAAGCTTGGCTGATCCGCGCGAGCGATATGAGCGGCGATGGCGTCTATCGCTCATTGGATGCGGGGCGCACCTGGCAGCACATGGGACTGACCAATACGGGGCGCATTGGCCGGATCGTGGTGAATCCGCGCAACGCCAATGAAGTCTATGTTTGTGCGCTCGGCCACGCCGCCGACCCGGGACCGGACCGCGGCGTGTACCGCACCACCGACGGCGGCAAAACGTGGCAGCGGGTTTTGTACGTGGCGCCGGATGCGGGATGCTCCGGCCTGGCGATGGATCCGCACAACCCAAATAAATTGTTTGCCGGGTTCTGGCAGGTGACGATGCGGCCCTGGGCGCTGGACAGCGGCGGACCCAACAGCGGGATCTTCGTGTCGCACGATGGCGGCAATCATTGGACGCGGTTGGTGCACGACGGCCTGCCGCATTCCCCACTGGGCAAAATTGACGTCGCCGTCGCCCCCACCAACTCCAACCGCGTCTATGCGCTGATTCAAACCCATGACCAAGGCTCGCTGTGGCGCTCCGATGATGGCGGCCGGCACTGGCATGTGGAGAATTGGAACCGGGACCTGATTGGGCGCGCCGGCTATTACATTCGCTTGGCCGTGTCGCCTGCTGACGAAAATACCGTCTACATCGCCAACAGCTCCTTCTGGATCTCCAGCGATGGCGGGGAAACCTTCCATCCCACCTATTGGGGCGGGGACAACCACGATATTTGGGTGGACCCGCAGAACGCCAAGCGCATCATTGTCACCGACGATGGCGGAATCAACATCACCACCAACGGCGGCAAGGGCTTCCACCGCGTCGGTTTGCCCATCGGGCAGATGTACCACGTCGCCGTGGACAACCAGATACCGTTCCATTTTTACACCAACATGCAGGATGCCGGCACGATGCGCGGACCCAGCGTGCGCACGCAATTTGGCTATGGCGTGCCGCCCACGGCGGGTTGGACGTTCAACATGGGCGGATGTGAATCGGGCTTTACATTGCCCGATCCCAAAAACCCCAATATCGTGTGGGCGTCCTGCTACGGCGATGAGGTGACGCGCTGGAACGCCAAGACGGGCTTGGCGCGGTCCGTGAGTCCGTGGCTGCACACGCTGGACTCTCCGCCCAACAAGACGAAGTATCGCTGCAACTGGACCCCGCCATTGGCGATTGATCCCTTCGACCCCAACACGGTGTACTACGGGTGCCAGGTCATCTTCAAAACCAGCGACAAGGGGCAAAGTTGGAGCATCATCAGTCCGGATCTCTCCACCGGCAATCTCAAATACCTCCAGCCGTCCGGAGGATTTTCTCAGGACAATTTGGGGCAGTTTTATGGAGAAACCATCTTTGCCATTGCGCCTTCGCCGATCCGCAAGGGCCTGATTTGGGCGGGAACCAACGATGGCCAGGTTTGGTATACGACCGCTGGAGGTGGCAAGTGGACCAATGTCACCAAGAACATTCATGGCATCGGGCCCTGGGGCGAGGTGACCAGCATTGCGCCCTCCCCGTTTGCTGCCGGAACCGCCTATGTCTCCATCACGCGGCGCCTGATGGGAGACTGGCATCCGTACATCTTCATGACCACCGACTATGGCCGCACGTGGACGAACATCGCCACCGGCATCGGCCATGGGGTAGACAAAACCGCGATTCCCGACGTGCAGGTTGTCTGCGCCGACCCCTATCGCCGCGGCCTGCTATTCGCGGGCACCAGCAGCGGTTTGTTCTTTACCCTGGACAATGGCGCGCACTGGGCTCCCTTGAACCACGGTCTGCCGCACACTAAGGTCAGTTGGGCGGTGATCCAGCGCCAGACCCACGACTTGGTGGTCTCGACCTATGGACGGGGGATTTATATTTTGGACGATATTGCGCCGTTGGAGCGTATGTCTCCGGCGGAGTGGAGCGCGACGGCCCACCTGTTTGCTCCGACACCGGCGTACCGGCTGCCGCGCATCGGGCACGCGATCTTCGATTACAGCGTGGGCGCCGCCACCCACAAGCCGGTGACCCTCACCGTACTGGATGCCCAGGGCCATGTCGTGCGCACGCTGCACGGTCCCGGCTCCGCCGGGCTGCACCGTGTGTTTTGGGATATGCGCTATGCACCGGCCCAAACCATCAAATTGCGCACGCCAGCGCCGGACAATCCATACATTTATGAAGAGCCGCAGTTCTGGGGCCACGATTGGCGGCCGATCATCCACTGGGGCATTTGGGGCGCCAACCGCGGGCCGATGGTGGCGCCGGGCCGGTATACGTTGCGGCTGACCGCCGACGGGCGGAGCGTGACGCGGCCCTTCACCGTCCTCCAGGATCCCAAAGATCATGCCACGGTGCAGCAGATTGAGGCCTCGGTGCGCCTCGGGCTGCGCGTGCGCGCGGACATTGATCATGTGACCGCGATGGTGGATCAACTGGAATGGATGCGCAAGCAGCTCGACGCCGTGTACGGTATGCTGCGCACCACCGCGCCCGGTCCGCTTCCGGCGTCCGTGCGCGCCGTCGCGGCCGGGAGCGCGGGCGGGAGCCGCGCCTCATTGCTGGCTTCGGTGGCGACGATGCGCAAACGCATGAGCCATGTCGAGGACATGCTGATCGCGCGCGAGGACCGCAACAGCGACGACAAATACTACACGCAGGCCTACCGGCCCTATCTCAACCTTATTTGGTTCAACGCGGAGATCGGCCCCGGC
>JAKAUF010000171.1 GCA_021827785.1 Acidobacteriota bacterium
GCCGGCGCCGCGGTCGGCAAGCCCGCCACGCCGCCGTTCGCCCAGTCGCCGCTGCTGGGCGTAATCGCGGCGAAAAGATCGTAGACGGCGACATAACGCGCGCCCGCTCCGCCGCGGGCGCCGGAGCGCAGCGCCTCCACCACCTGCCGGCGCGATGCCGCGTCCAGCATGCTTTGCACCGCCGCCACCAGCGCCGCCGGGTTTTCGCCGTCGTGCGGCTGCTGCACATAGAATTTCAGCAACAAGGCGCGGGAAGAATGCACGCCCGCCTTCTGGTAAATCGTCTTAACGTAATCCTTCACGGTGTTGACCGTGAGGCGCAACTGCGACGCAATGTCCTTGACCGACTGCGCCTGGAGCAATCCCTCGATGATGTCTTGCTCGCGCGGTGAAAACCGTTCCCAAGGTCCAAAGTTCCGGAGTGAGTGAGTCGGCATTGGTTCCCCGTTCCTTTCGAAGGGTACGGCGTTCACCTTAGGGTAAATGCTGGCATTGGGTAAGCCCCCATCCGGGTGAGTGCCAAAAGACTACTTGCGCCATTCGCATTGCGGAGTTCCCAGGAGCCTAGGACGGTTATTGCTTGGCGCGGGCCCCAGCGCGGCTGCCCACCCCAACGCGCGCCGCTGCGCGTTGGGGACCCCGGCTTTGGGGGCCGCGCCGCGTCGCTGGAGGGCGGGCCGCGGCGATTGCCAGCGCGCCTGCGGCGCGGGGGAATTTCGCGGCCTTTCCGCGCCCGCTTTGCTCCCCGAGCCAATGGCGCGGCCCCCGCGACCGGCCGACGCCCTAAGCCGTCTGGCCAAGGCCCTGCCACCGCAGCCACTGCAAGGCGGCGCGCTGCACCGCCGCATCGCCGCCGAAGCCCGGCAGCCAATGCACGCGCGGATCGCGGCGAAACCAGGTGAACTGACGCTTGGCATAGTGCCGCTGCTCCGCCTGCGCCTCGGCCAGGGCGGCGGCCGGATCCGCGCGGCCAAGTAGAATGTCCACCGCCTGTTTATAGCCATGCGCGGCAAAAACGGGTAAATCGCCGGAATAGATCTGGAGTAATGCCCGAGTTTCGGCCACGATACCCGTCCGGCCGGGCGGAGGAGCGAACATCGCCTGGGCGCGGAGGTCAATGCGGCGGTAAAGTTCGGCGCGGGGCGGGGCCAGGCCGAGCAGGAGCGGTCGAACGCCGGTAAACGCCTCGGGCGGATGCTCCGCCCACCAGCGGCTGATGGGCTGGCCGGTGAGCAGGCGAACTTCCAGGGCGCGTATCGTGCGCGCCGCGTCGCGCGGCGCGATGCCGGCGGCGGCGGCGGCATCCAGCCGGCGCAAGATGGCGTGCAGGGCCGCGGGACCGCGGCGGGCGACGCGGTCCCGCAGGCGGCGGCGCAGTTGGGCCTGGGCGATCGCGTCCAGCGGCGGGGCGGAAAACAAGCCGTCCAGCAGGGCGCGGAGATAGAAGCCCGTGCCGCCCACCAACACCACTAGCCGGCCCCGGGCCACGATGGCGCGGATGCGGAGGCGGGCCTGGCGGCTGTATTCGCCCGCCGTGAGCGGCTGCCGCGGGTCGCATTCGGCGATGAAATGATGCGGCACGCGGGCCAGTTCCGCCGCCGTGGGCTGGGCGGCGCCGATGACGAAGCCGCGGTACAACTGCATGGAATCGAAGCTGACGATCTCCCCGCCCAGGGCCTCCGCCAGCGCCAGCGCCAGCGCCGTTTTGCCGCTGGCCGTGGGCCCGGCGATGACCACCGCCGGCGGCGCGGCGGCGGCCGGCGCGCCGTGCCGCGCCTGGCTCCCGGTGGGAGCGGGAGCGGCGGAGTCGGCCGGCGGCGGGTTAGCGCCGCAAGATCGTGTCATACGGATCAATCATCACCTGCGGCGGCGTCCCCGGAGCCGCTGCCGGCGGCAGCGGGAGCTGAAATTCGGTGCTGGCGCCCTGACTGATGACCGTACCGAGATAGCGCGGGGCGCATGGCTGGCGCGCGGCGCAGCGCCCGGGCAGATACAGCGGCACGGGCATGGTGAAGGTGAGTGGAACCCGGCTTTGCAGCAGCATTCCCTCCAGCGCCCAGCGGGAGCCGCGCTGCCGCGACCGCGGCAGGCGCACCGCGTGCAGTTCGGTCACGCGATAGCGCGGAATCCCCGTCCCATCCACCCATTCCCGGAAAAACCAGCCCCAGCCGCCGTGCGCGCCGAGCTTCGCCAGCCGTGGCGGCACGAAGCGGGCAGCCACGCGGGCAAAATCCGCCGTGCCGGCGGCGCGTCCCTGGTAGGCACGGCGGAAGGCGCGCAGGAAGGCGAAGAAGCGCGCGTCGGCGGGTGCGGGCGGCGGCGGCGCGGCGGTGGTGGCGGGCAGCGGCGCGCGCGGCGGATAGCTTGGCCCCGCCGCCTCCACGCGGGGCCGCGGGCCGCTGGCTGGGGATGGAACGGCGAGGGCGGCAGGCGTCACGCGGCTTCGCGCTTCCGCCGCGGAACCGCCGGCGGTTGGCGGGACGTCGGCTGGGGCGCCGGGCCGCGGCGGGCCTCCGGCCGCGGCCGGCCGGGCGTGCTCGTGCGCGGCGGCCGGCGGCAGCGGGGCGTCCGGCGGCGGACCGCTGCGCATCAGCTCGCGCAGCATGTGCATCACCCAAGCGCCCTTGTCATAAACCAGGACGTCGTAGGCGTGGGGAAAGCGCTCGGAATCCAGCCGTATGCCCAGGGACAATGGCCCGGCGGAGTCCAGGGCTTGGCCGGCGGCGTTTTTCCGCAACAATTGCCGGCGATCGTAGGCCAGCACGCGGGGCAGCGCCCCGGCCTGAAATTGCGCATTGACGTCCAGCAGGGCGGCGTAGCTGGCCAGCGCCTCGCAGAGCCATTGATCGTGATAGCTCCGCCACGCCACCTCATTGCCCCACCATTGATGGGCGATCTCATGCGGGCGCATCAGCGGATAGAGCGCCTGCGCTTGCGGCGGCAGATGGCGGTCTTCCATCTGCGCGGGGGTAAGAAAGCTGTCGCGGGCCAAGTAAATCAGGCCCGGCCAGCCCTGGCCCAGCGGGAACGGCAGCTCGGTCAGCGCCAGGCGGGGAAAGGGGAAGGGGCCGAAACGCTGCTCGTAGAACTCCACGGTCCAGGCGCTGGCGCGGGCCAGGTAAATCAGGCCCGGCCAGCCCTGGCCCAGCGGGAACGGCAGCTCGGTCAGCGCCAGGCGGGGAAAGGGGAAGGGGCCGAAACGCTGCTCGTAGAACTCCACGGTCCAGGCGCTGGCGCGGGCGAGATCGGCCAAGCGCGCCCGCGTCACGGTGTTGGGAGCGGCGAAGACCTGAATGGGCACCGGACCATGCGGCGAGGAGGCGGTGGCCGCCGCCATCTCGAAGTGGCCGAAGTTGAACCCCGCCAAATCCGAGGGCCGGCGGGAAATCCAGTGCGAAATCCGCTCGCCCGGCGGGGGCGTGTCCGCCGCCGGCGCCTGCCGCCCGGTGGCTAGCAGGGTCAGCCCGGCGGGATAAATAAATGTCAGGTCGTGCGGCGCGGGCTGCATGGTGCGGTTGGGATACCAATCCATGCGGTTTTCCAAACCGTATAGACCGGTGACCGTGGCGACGATGATGTGCCCGGCGTAACGGAAGTGCAGGGTATAGACTTGACCGGCCGCCAGCGGCCGCTGCAAGATGACCGCCACCACCGGTTCCGCGGCGGCGCGTTCCCCGCCCGCCGCCGCCGCGCCCGGCCCGCGCAGAACCCCGTTCTGGATGAACAAAAGCCGCTGGCCGGCGGCGTTGGTCACGCGGGAGAGAGCCAAACGGGGATCGAGTGAGAAGGTCACCACCCGGTCACCGCTGAGGCGGGCGCGAAAGCGCACCGCCGCCCGCCCGTGCAGTCCTAGTCCCGGCCCGATGCGGGTGCGCACGTGATAACCCAACACGCGCAGATCAGGACCCGGATACGGCGTCGCGCCCGGCTGCCGGGCGGCGAGCCGGGCGGAGCGCATGGGAAAACTGGCCCAGACGTTTTCATAGGCGCGGCGCCCGGGGTGGCGCTCGCCGGTGGCGAAGCCGGAGGCGGCGATTTCGATCTGCTCCCGCCGCGAACGGTCCACCAGCACGTCGAAGTCGCCGAGGTGGTCGCCGGCGATGCGCGCATAGAAATACGGCGTGCGATCGTGGTTCAGAAACTCCGCCAACAGACGCAGCGCCTGCGCCTGGTTGAGGGCGGCGACGGTGGCGCGCCAATGCGCGGCGAAGCGCCGCCCCGTGGGTTCCGCGGGCAACAGTTGCGCCAAGTCGGCGGCGTTCAGGCGCAGCGCGCCGTCGCTATAGCGGAAATAGGCCGAGGAGAACGTCTCATTCAGAAACGGAGCGCCGGTGAAGTTGGCCATCGAGAGGCGGTCGGCGCGGCTGGGCGGCAATACGAAGATCTGGCCTTGGCCGACGAATACCGCGCCGGTCTCTCGTCCCCGCACCGGGGCCAAAAGGCCCAACGTGCCATGCTCCAAATTGATTTCGACATCCTCGTCATCAATTTGCAGCCCATCCACCCGGTAGACGCGTTGCGGGGAAATCCGCGTGTCCAGGATGCGCTTGTACAGAGCGGCGGTCGCGCTGGCGACCGCCGCGGGCCTGGCGGCCGCGGCCGGGGCCGCATGGTGCGCGGGGGAACCGGATGCAGGCTGGCTGCGGGCCTGCGTTGGGACCGGCGCTCGCACCGGCGTTTGCGGCGGCGCCGCGGCCGCCTGCGGCGCCGCGGCCGGCGGGGTCCGCACCGCGCCGCCCGCGGCGGC
>JAKAUF010000287.1 GCA_021827785.1 Acidobacteriota bacterium
ATCGCGAACGAACGGGACAATCATGGACCGTTGTTTCTAATTTTACCCGCCGCCACAGCCGCGCCCCGACTGGCCGGATCGCGCACGCCAACGGATGGATTCCATGGCGACTACATCGCATGCTAACGCCGTCCCATGCGCGTGGGTGTTCGCAGCCTCATTGCTTGGCGCGGGCCCCAGCGCGGCTACCCACCCCAACGCGCGCCGCTGCGCGTCGGGGACCCCGGGTTCGCCGCGCGTCCCGCTTACGCGCCGGCTGGGCCGGGGACCCCGGCCCGCCCCAGCCCAGCCGACCCGCCGCTCCACCCCAACGCGCACAGCTGCGCGTTGGGGACCCCGGCTTTGGGGGCCGCGCCGCGTCGCTTGCCGGGGGCGGGCCTCCGCGATTGCCAGCGCGCCTGCGGCGCAGGGGAATTTCGCGGCCTTTCCCCGCCCGCTTTTCTCCCCGAGCAAAAGGCGCGGCCCCCGCGACTGGATTTGGCCCCAGGCGCACGCGCCGTGACTTCCGAGAAATGTGGTTCCGCGCATGACGCCATTATCGTTCGCGTTATACTCCGCCGAGAGATGCCCAAAAAGCCCCGTCCCGACGCCCCTGCCGCCAACCCTGCCCGCGAAGAGCCCGGCGACCACGCCCTGGGCCTGGATCAGCCCATCCAGCGCCGCGATTTTCTCAACGCCAGCTTGCTGGCCACCGGCGGCGCGCTGCTGCACGCCGCCGCGCCGCAACATATGTTCGCCTCCGGCGCCGACTGGACCGGCTATGGCGGCGTCGGCGATTACCGCCATTCCAACGGCAACACCGAAACCGTGATGCTGGCCGGCCATCAAATTCGCGACCACGACTTTCCCGAGCTGCCCGCATCCACCCACGACACCGGCGAAACCTACGACTTGGTGGTCATTGGCGGCGGCATCAGCGGCCTGGCCGCCGCCTTGTTCTTCCACCGTGAGGCCCCCAATCTCCGCTGCCTGGTGCTGGAAAACCACCCCATCTTCGGCGGCGAAGCCAAGCGTAACGAATTTTTGGTGGATGGCCAGCGGCTGATCGGCCACCAAGGCTCGGCGTTTTTTCCGGTGCCCTATCCCTACAGCTTCATCGCCCGTTTCTACCGCTCCATCGGCTTGGAAAATTTTTGGCTCGACTACCAGCGCTGGGACGGCCCCGGCCCGGCGATGCCGCTCAGCCAAACCCCGTACGATCAGGTCGGCGCCGAGGGCCCGCAATACGGCTTTTATTTCGGCGGCAAGTTCGGCCAAAACCCGGGGATGTGGCTGGTCAATCCCTGGGGCAAAAAGCTGGCCGACGCGCCGATCTCCGCCCAGGCGCGGGCGGACCTGCTGCGCTATCATTTCGGCCCGCCGGCATTTGACCAGCCCCGTCCGCAAGTCCCCGGCGACGCCGTCTCGCGGCAACTGGACGCCATGACCTACGAAGACCTGATCATGCGCGTGCACGGCATTCACCGGGAAACCATCCGCGAATTTCTCTCCCCGGTCACCGGCGGCGGCTATGGCCTGGGACCGGACGCATTGTCGGCGTACTGCCATTACGCCCCGGATTCGCTGCATGCCCTGCCCACCGGCGACCGCAACGGCGGGCAGATGTTTCCCGGCGGCAACACCGGCTTCGCCCGCCTCATCACCAAGGCGCTGATTCCCGGCGCCATCCCCGGCCCGGCGACGGTGGACAACGTCACCCGCCGGCGCATCAACTTCGCCGCGCTGGATCCCGCGAACGCCGCCGCGCCGGCCCGCATTCGCCTCGGCGCCACCGCCGTCTGGGTCCAGCATGACGGCCCAGCGGAAAAGGCCGAGACCGTCACCATCGGCTATACCCACGGCGGCAAGGTCTACAAGCTCCGCGCTCGGGCCGTGGTCGCCGCCGGCGGCTGCTGGACCACCCGCGCCATCATCCGCGACCTGCCCGCTGCGCAGCGCGAGGCCTACGCCCAGTTCTACCGCTCCCCCTGCTTGATGGCCAACGTCGCCGTGCGCAACTGGCGCTTTCTGTATAAGCTGGGCATCTCCGGCTGCCGCTGGTTCGAAGGCTTGGGCGACTATACCGAGGTTTGCAAAACCGCCTTGTGCGGCGCGCCCACGCCGACCATCGGCCCGGATTCGCCGGTGGTGCTCAACCTCAAGGTGCTGTTCGCCCATCCCGGCCTGCCCGTCGAGGAGCAGGGCGTGCGCGGCCGCTTCCAGTTGCTCAGCACCACCTACCGCGCCTTTGAGCGGCAAATTCGCCAGCAGTTCACGGACATGTTCGCCCGCGCCGGCTTCGACGCCAAACGCGACATCGCCGGCATCATCCTCAACCGCTGGGGCCACGCCTATGTGAACCCGCAGCCCGGCTTCTTTTTCGGCCGTGACGGCCGGCCCGCGCCGCGGGAGATTCTGCGCCGCGCGCCCTTCGGACGCATCGCCTTCGCCAACACCGATCTCGCCGGCTTGGCTGATCATCGCCACTCCATCATGGAGGCCCGCCGCGCCGTATCGCAGTTGCTGGATCAGGTGCTAACCTAGCCGCCCGCGCGCCTCCGCACAGCGCCCTGGGCGACCGCGCCCCGGGGGGGTTCGCCGCGGATTGGAATCCGCCTCCCCCGCTCGCTGCGCTCGCGGGCGAGGCGGATTCCACGGGAACGACCGCAGCACTGGAGGTTCTCAGTTGAGTCTCTAGAGACTCGCTGGGCCGCCGATGGCGGCCCTTTCTCGCCATGTGAAGGCCAAACTCTCCAGTTCGGCATGGTACAAAGTTGGGTAGCGGTTCAACAGCCTACCCCCTCCAGCTTCCCCTGGTACAGTTTTGGGTTTCGGGTCAGGTGCGCGTGGGGCCAGCGCAGCTCGCCGGGCCAAGCCCATACCGCCGGGCCGCGGAACTCAAAGGTGGCGCAGCACCCAGCGGATCCCGATGTAGGCGACTGCGGCGACGATGAGCCAAGCATAAGCGTTTGCAAGGACGACGCGGGCGCGGGCGAAACCGCCGCGCTTCGGCGCGGGCGGTTGCCGCTGAGCGAGGCCGAGGCCGACGCCCAGCGGCGGGGTTGGCACGTCGTCCTCCAAGCCCCACCTCCACGGGAAGATGGCGAGGAGGACGGAACCCGACCACTCGGCGGCGAGGGGGATTGCGACCGTGATTGGCGCCCGTGCAGACGCCGTGAGCAGCGCGCCGCGCTCGATCCACCTCAGCAGGGCCATTGCGAAAACTCCGGCGGCCCCCCCGAGCCTCAGCAAGGTGCGCCACCGCCGCCGGCCGAGCCGGCCGGCAGCGAGAACTTCAGCCAGGCGGCGCAGAGGCAGAAGAAGACCCCGACGGCCACCGGAGCAAATTCCAGGTCCTGCTGGGTTCGCCGGGCGGCTGTGCGCGGCCACGCACCTAATGGGATCATTGGCGACAGGCTCCGAAATACCCGTACGACGTCCCGCCGAGGTCATAGGCAAACCCGGCCAAGGCGATGGGGGCGGCCAATCCGTCCATGGCGACGGTGCCGGTGAGCGTGGTGATCTCCTCGCCGCCGGCAGCCGCGTTCAGAACGCCGTCAGTCAAGCCGCCCGCCAGGCCGCCGCCCGGAGCGCAATAGAAGGGCAGGCGCAGAGCCCGGACGCTCGGAACTAGCGCTTCCGCAGCTTGGCCGTCAGCACCGGCCAGACAACCGCACCCGCTAATGCAAATCCCGCGAATGAGTAGATTGGCCAAGTTTGGTGTCCCCCATGAGCTGCGTCCGCGCGCAGGAGCCAATATGAGACCAGCACACCCGCAGCCAGTGCGCCGCTGGCAGCCCAGAGCGCCGGGCCCGGCCGACCCCGGCGAGCGACGACCGGGGGGATCCCCCCTCGCCGGTTACGGGCGCCCGCGCCGTGGCGGACGCCCCTGCCCGGACGAGGCCTCCACCGACGAATAGAACGGCTAGCGCGGCGAGCACTGGAACTGCGCCCCGCGCGAGGACCAACCCGACGGCGGCCAGCGCGACCAGGCCGACACCGAGGTAGCTCAGTGAGCGCCGCGGCGGGTGCCTCGCACGCGCGCCGCTCACAGGCAAACCTCCTGCGCCGCCAGGGGCATCCTGGGCCCACTCTACGCCCGCCCCGCGCGGCCTATTCCCCGCTTTTGGGCGCCGCTTGGCCCAGCGCCGCCAAATCCTCGGCCCGCAGGGCGTGCCAGCGCGCCAGCACGGTTTTCATCTTCCGCCGCGCCCGCGCCCATGCCCACCGTTCCTGCGGCGTCGGCGCCACCGATTCGCTTTCCACGCTGCGGCTCAGCATGGCCAGCGCGCCGTTCAGGTAGCGCAAGCTGCTGAAGTCATGGCTAGGGCCGCCTTCGCCGGAATAATCCGGCCCCAGGCGCGCGGTCACGCCCAGCAACTGCGCCGTGCGCCGCGCCAATGCCGCGCCGCCGCTCTGCTTCGCCAGCCGCTTTTGCAGCTGTTCCGCCTGATGGAACGCCGCCCCCACCTCGGCCTGCGCCCGTCCGACCGCCTGCGCCAAGTGCAACTGCGCCACCAGTGCCGCCTGGCTGACGTGCACCCGCGGGTCCATTTTGATGGTCAGCGGCCGCGTGAAGGTCCGGCCGTCATAGCTGAGGCGCACGGTATATTGCCCGGGCAGCGCCCAGGGCCCGCCGGCGCCGAAGAAAAAGGCATAAAAGCCCCGCGGTCCGGCCCCGGCCGGCGCCGCGTAGCGCACGTTCCAAACCCAGCGATGCCCGCCCGCCGCC
>JAKAUF010000215.1 GCA_021827785.1 Acidobacteriota bacterium
CCCCTCGCCACCGTGGCCTTGGTCGGCTACACCAATGCGGGCAAAAGCACCCTGTTCAACCGCCTGACCGGCGCCGACGTGCTGACCTCCAGCCGCATGTTCGCCACGCTGGATCCAACGGTGCGCGCCATCCAGCTGCCCTCCCGCCGCCGCGTGCTGCTCTCCGATACGGTCGGCTTCCTGCGCCATCTTCCCCATGGGCTGATCAGCGCATTCCGCGCCACGCTGGAGGAGGTGCAGCGCGCCAGCCTGCTGCTGCACGTGTATGACGCCACCAGCCCGCATCGCGCCGAGCAGGCGCAGCAGGTGCAGCAGGTTTTGGCCGAACTGGGCGTCACCGCCACGCCGCAGATCGCCGTGGCCAACAAAATGGATCTGCTGGCGGATAGCGCCGAAGGCGCCGCGGCTGGCGCCATCGCGGTCAGCGCCCGCACCGGCGCCGGGATCGCCGCGCTGGTGGCCGCCTTGGACCAGGCCCTGCCGCTGGATCCCATCCAGCGCCATCGCCTGCGCATTCCCCACGCCGAAGGGCGCATTCTCCACCTGGTGCACCAGCATGCCCGGGTGCTCGCCGAACTGCACTTGGCCGACGCCACGGAACTGGACGCCGAACTGCCGGAAAGCCTGCTGCGCCGCCTCCAGCCGTATCTTCAGAACTAGGCGAAATCCAAATTGTCGCGAATGGCGCGATCGAACTCCGCCGCGCGGTTGGTCAGGAAGTGGTCGGCTCCGGCCAGCCAGCAAATCCGTTTGGGCGGCGGCAGATTGGCGACGTACGCCTCCACCTGCGCCACGCCGCCGTACACGTCCGCCGTTCCGCTGATAAAGAGCTTGGGCCCGTTCCACGCCAGCGCGGCGGGCAGCCGCGCGGTACTGGCCGGGACGCCGATGGCCAGCAGCCGCGGGACCCGCGGATCCGCTTGCCGCTCCAAATAGCGCAAGGCGACAAACGAGCCAAAGGAGAATCCCGCCAGCACCAGCGGGCATTGCCAGCGCGCGGCGGCAAAGTCCAGCGCCGCGCGCAGATCCTGCGTCTCTCCCTTGCCGTTGTCGAAGCCGCCCTGGCTGCGGCCAACGCCGCGAAAATTGAAGCGCAGCACCGGCAGGCCCATTCCCGCCAGCGACCGTGCGGTCTGGAAAATCGTCCGGCTGTGGAGCGTCCCGCCGAATTGAGGGTGGGGATGGCAGGCCACCGCCGCCCGCGTGACGGCAACGCCCGCATCGGGCTCGTTCAGGACATATTCCAAATCCCCCGCCGGCCCCGGCAGCACCCCGGTCGTGATCCGCGCCATATTTCCAGCATACCGGGGGGCGGGCGCCAGCCCTACGCGGCGGCGCGCGCCGCGCCCCTCACTGCCCGCGACCAGTTCCCTGGTCCCCTGCCCGCGCCCTGCGTTGCTGCCGCCGGCGGCGGGCCCGCAACCGCCCCCGCGCCCCTGCTGCTACACTCAACGGCTGGCCCACCCTATGTCCGCCACCGACGCCGCCGCGCTCTTCGCCTTGGTCCGCCAGATGGTGGACCTGGAATCCGTCACCGGTCAGGAAGAGGCGGTCGCCGAATTCACCGCCGGCTATCTTCGCCAGCGCGGCATCGCCGCCGAGCTCTGGGCGTTCGAGCCCGGCCGCGCCAATGTTTTTGCCGCCGTTGGCCAGCCGCGGGTGGTGCTGAGCACGCATTTGGACACGGTGCCGCCGTTTATTCCCAGCCGGGAAGACGGCGAGTTCATCTACGGCCGCGGTAGCTGTGACGCCAAGGGCATTGCCGCGGCGCAGATCTTCGCCGCGCTCGAGCTGCAAAGCCAGGGCCTGCGCGACTTTGGCCTGCTGTTCATGGCCGGCGAGGAAAAAAACAGCGCCGGCGCCAAACAGGCCAATCAGCGCCCTGTCGGCAGCCGCTTCCTCATCAATGGCGAACCCACCAGCAGCCAAATGGTCAGCGCCGGCAAGGGGGCGCTGCGCGTGGACCTGACGGCGCAAGGGCGGGCGGCGCACTCGGCGTATCCGCAACTGGGCGACTCCGCCATCCTCAAGCTGCTGGCGGCGCTGGCGCGGCTTCAGGCGCTGCCCTTGCCCGCCGACCCCCGCCTGGGCCCCACCACCTGCAACATCGGCACGCTGGCCGGCGGCCGCGCCCCCAACGTCGTGCCCGACTTCGCCCGCGCCGAATTGTTGTACCGTCTGGTGGCGCCGGCCGAGGATCTGCGCCAGAGCATCGCCGCCGCCGCCGCGCCGGATGCGCAAGCGGAATTCGTGCTGGAGATTCCGCCGGTGTTCCTGCGCACGTTGCCCGGCTTCGCGACCACGACGGTCGCGTTCACCACCGACATTCCCGCGCTGAGCTCGTGGGGCGACGCCATGCTCTTCGGTCCCGGTGACATCGCCGTCGCCCACACTCCCAACGAGCGCATTGCCAAAGCCGAATTGACCGCCGCCGTTGGCGCCTACGCCGGCATGGTGCGGTCGCTGCTCGGCTAAGGCCGCGGGTGCAACGCTTTCTCCGACCTCGAATGCGCCCGCAAGCGCCGCAGCCGCGCTCAAGCCCGCGCCCGGCTAATGCGGGACACCTCGCGCTCCACGCTCAGGCCATCGCTGGGCAACGCGGATGCCCCGCGGCAGGCTGCGCCGCGGCCCGAGCCAGGCAATTCTAGGCGTTGCCCGCCGAACTGATTCCGCGCCGCAGCAGCGCTTCCATCTCATCCTTGATGTGCAGTTTCCGCTTCTTCAGTCGCAACTCCTCGATCTCTTCCTCGCTGGAGAGAAAGCGCCGCTCGCGAAATTGGCTCAACTGCGCTTCCAGAGCCGAATGTTCCCGCGAGAGCTGACGATACGATTCGTTGTGCGCCATCAAATCGTGGCGATTGATGGCGGCGGCGGTGTTCATGGCCGTATCCTCCTGCGGCGATCCGCCGGCGGCGGCGCCGCATCCACTAATCGCGCCCCGCGCAGCGGAGCGCCAGACCATCACAGCGGCGGCAGGTCATGACCCGTGGCGTCCACGGCCCTGCCCAGGGCCGCCGCTTTTTCCCGACGCCGCCAACCTACCACCATCCGCCGGCGGGCGCAATCCGGCCGGGTGATAATCGTAATTGCCTTTCCCGATCCGTCCCCCCGCCCGCCGCCCCCGCCCCAATGGATAGCGCGCTCATCATTGACAAGCCCGCCGGCATGACCTCGCACGACGTGGTGGCGCGAGTGCGCCGCCTGCTGGGGGAGCGATCCGTCGGCCACCTCGGCACTTTGGACCCCACCGCTACGGGGGTTTTGCCCCTGCTGACCGGCCGGTTGACCCGCCTGGCGCAATTTTTCTCCTCCCGGGACAAGGAATACGAGGGCGAAATCATTCTCGGCCAGGCCACCACCACGTATGACGCCAGCGGCGACCCGGTCGGGCCCGCCGCCGCCCACATTCCCGCCCGGGAGGTAATCGAGGTGGCGCTGGCCGCCTTCCGCGGCGAAATCTGGCAACAACCGCCGCCCTATTCGGCCAAAAAGACCGGCGGCCGCCGCGCGTACGCCTTGGCGCGCCGCCAGCAGCCGGTCAACCTCGATCCGGTGCGCATCGAAGTCAGTGACTTCACCCTCCTGGGGCTGGAGGGCAACCGGCTGCGCTTCCACGTTTGTTGTTCCACCGGCGCCTATGTCCGCGGATTGGCGCACGATCTCGGCCAGGCGCTCGGCGTCGGTGCGCACCTGGGCCCGCTGCGCCGCACCCGCTCCGGGGAGTTCACCCTGGCCCGCGCCGTCACTTTGGACCACCTGGCGGAGCTGGCTGGCGCCGCCGGCCCCGATGCCGCCGCTCGCGCCGCCGCCTGGGCGCCGTACCGCATTCCCGCCACCGAATTGCTGCCCGAGTTTCCCGCCGTGGTGGCGCCGCCGGACGCCGCCAATCGCCTGCGCCAGGGCCGCACCGCCAACTTGCCGGAGTTTTCCAAAACGCTCACCGTTCGCGTCTTCCTTCCCGACGGCGCGCTGCTGGCCATCGCCCGCCGCGTCGCCGGCTCGTTGTTCCAGCCGAAAATCGTCTTCAGCTAATCGCCGGCTCCCTTTGGGAGCCGCGTCCAACCCTGGGCGGCCGCGCCGCCCGCCGGAGGTGCTCCATGCCGTCCGCCCTCGCCGCCACGGATCCCTGGCCGGAACTGCCCCTCGCCGCCTGGCAAGACACCTGCGAAACGCTGCACCGCTGGACGCAGATGGCGGGCAAGGTGCGCTTGGCCCTAACCCCGCGCAGCAACCATTGGTGGAACGTCGCGCTCTACGTGACCGCCCGCGGCCTCACCACTTCCCCCATTCCCTATCAAGGCGCCGCCTTCGAACTGCAATTCGATTTCCTCAGCCACCAACTGCTGCTGCTCACCAGCCGCGGCGGCACGTCTTCCCTGCCCCTGGCGCCGCAGTCCTGCGCCACGTTCCATGCGCGTTTTCTGGAGCTGCTGGCCGCGGCCGGCATCGCGGTCCATATCTCCCCCCTGCCCTGCGAGATTCCCGGCGCCATTCCCTTCGATCAGGACCACGCGCATGCGTCCTACGATCCCGAATACGCGCAACGGTTTTGGCGCGTGCTGCTATCGGCGCAGCGGGTGTTTTCCGTGTTCCGCGCGGAATTCCTCGGCAAGTGCAGCCCGGTGCATTTCTTTTGGGGCAGTTTCGATCTCGCCGTCACGCGTTTTTCCGGCCGCCGCGCCCCGGACG
>JAKAUF010000122.1 GCA_021827785.1 Acidobacteriota bacterium
GGAGAATTACCCGGCGTGGCTGGAGGCGATCGAGGCGGCGCGGGAGCGCATTCACTTCGAGTCCTACATCATTCACGATGACCAGGAGGGCCGCCGTTTCGCCGAGGCGCTGATCGCCAAGGCCCGGGCCGGGGTGCGGGTGCGGCTGGTCTACGACTGGTTTGGGGCGTTGGGAGCGGCGTCGTTCCGCTACTGGCGCCCGCTGCGGCGCGCCGGCGTGGAGGTGCGCTGCTTCAATCCGCCGCGTCTCGGCAGCCCCTTCGGCTGGATGAGCCGGGACCACCGCAAGACGCTGACGGTGGATGGCGGCGTCGCCTTCGTCAGCGGGCTCTGCGTCGGACGGGCCTGGGTGGGCGACGCGGCGCGGGGCATCGAGCCCTGGCGCGATACCGGGGTGGAGGTCCGGGGTCCGGCGGTGGCCGAAGTGGAGCGGGCGTTCGCGGCGATATGGGCGCTGGCCGGGCCGCCGCTGCCGCCGGAGGACCAGCCGGCCGCGGCCGGGGAGATTCCAGCGGTCGGCGGCACGGCCCTGCGCGTCGTGGCCAGCGCGCCGCACACCGCGGGCGTGTACCGGCTGGATCAGCTGATCGCCACGCTGGCGCGGCGCTCGATCTGGCTGACCGACGCCTATTTCGTCGGCACCGCGCCGTACGTCGAGGCGCTGAAGGCGGCGGCCGAGGATGGGGTGGACGTGCGGCTGCTGGTTCCGCGGGCCGTGGACGTGCCGGGCATGCGCTCGCTGTCGCGCGCCGGCTTTCGCGGGCTGCTGCAATCCGGCGTGCGCATCTTCGAGTGGGCCGGTCCGATGCTGCACGCCAAGACCGCCGTGGCGGACGGGCGCTGGGCGCGGGTCGGTTCCACCAACCTGAACGTCACCAGCTGGATGGGCAACTGGGAACTCGACGTGATCGCCGAAGACGAGGACTTCGCCCAGCGCATGGAGCGGATGTACGCGGAAGATCTGGAGCACGCGGTGGAGATCGTGCTCCAGGAAGGCAAGCGCGTGCGCCCCGCCGACGAGCCGCCCAAGCCGCGGCGCATGCGGGTGGCCGGGCTGAGCAGCGCCGGCGGCGCCGCGGCGGGCGTGGCCCGCATTGGCAACACGGTGGGCGCGGCGATGACCAACCGCCGGGCGCTGGGACCGGCGGAGGCGCGGTTGATGTTTCTGGCCGGGGTATTCCTGCTGCTGGTGATCACGATTGGGCTGCTGTGGCCCTGGGTGGTGGCGGCGCCGGTGCTGGCGCTGGCGGTCTGGGTGGCGTTGTCGCTGCTGGCGCGTTCCTGGCGGCTGCGCGGCGGCGGGCCATGAGCGCCGCGCGGGGCTTCCGCATCGCCACCTACAACATTCATAAATGCCGCGGCATGGACCGGCGCGTGGATCCCGGGCGCATCGTGGCGGTACTGCGGGCATTGGACGCCGACGTCATCGCGCTGCAAGAGGTGCTGGGTTCCGGCGGCGGCGACGACGACCATGCCGCCTATATCGCCGCGGAAATGAAGCTGCACTCCAGCCTGGGCGAGAACCGCCGCCACCAGGGCGGCGCCTACGGCAACCTAACGCTGAGCCGGGCCGCCCCGCATGCCGTGCGCAACTTCGACATCAGCGTCCGCGGGCGCGAGCCGCGGGGCTGCCTGCGCGTGGACCTGGGCGTGGCGGGCCGCATGCTGCACGTCTTCAACGTTCATTTGGGAACGTCGTTCCGGGAGCGGCGGGAGCAGGCGCAAGCCCTGCTGAGCCCGGAGATTCTTCTCCGCCCGGAACTGGCGGGCGGGCGGATCTTGCTGGGTGATTTCAATGAATGGATGCGCGGGCCGGCGACGCAGTCCCTGGGCGCGGCGATGCGCGGCGCCGATGTGAAGCTGCATCTCGGCCGCCGCCGGACCTATCCCGGCCTGCTGCCCCTGCTGCATCTGGATCACGTCTATCACGATCCGGGGCTGCATCTGGAGCGGTTGGAGTTGCACGACGACCGCCGCGCGCGCATGGCCTCCGATCACCTGCCGCTGGTGGCCGAGTTCCGCTGGTGAGGCCGGGTGACCTCAAATCGCGATCTTGGTATCAATAACATCGTAATCAGCCTGCACGCCTCCACCAGCGGTATCGAGAAGCCCTGCCGCCGTGAGTGCCTGGACGTCCGCGTGGACACTGCTATAGTCGCGCCCAAGCGCCTTTGCTAGCGTTCGCACACTGCTCACCTTGTGCCGTCGGACGTAGTGCAACAGCTCCATCCGGCTACCTGTCATGACGCGGGCGAGAGCATCCCAACTCTCGAACGCGAGATGGCGCTCGTGGAAGGTTTCTCCGCGTTCAGCTCGGCGCCAGGCATTCACGAACCGGCGTGAAGCTTCTTCCTCCATCGCGCCGCCCACCGTAATCTTCACATCGCTCACTTGCCACCTCGCAAAGTCCGCACGTCGGACCAAAAATCGGCCATTAGCTGCTCGACACTGCTGAACGCATAGGTGGTTTCCGCGCCCCGAAAATGCCGATGATCGCCTTTGCCACGTTCGTTATCGTATCCTACCTCGCGAACGCCCGGTCGGCCGTAGAACAGCGAATACTTCAATCCATGTACGGAAGGTGGCACCGGCTGCGGAACGCGCCATAGCACCATCTCCACGACCGCACCGTCGTCGTAAGCGATGCGCTGGTGGAAAAGCAGTTCGGCCTTCATTTCAGCGGGGCCGGCGTTCGCGGTTCTGTTCTGAAGTGGCGGAGAGGGAGGGATTCGAACCCCCGATACCCGTTAAGGTATACACGCTTTCGAGGCGCGCGCCTTCAACCACTCGGCCACCTCTCCGTATTGTTTATACCCCAGGTCCGGCGCCGCGGCGGCGCTGAAAAAACCGGCGCAGCAACTCGCCCGCCTCCTCGGCCCGTATTCCGGCGGTGACCGGGAAGGCGTGATTCAGCTGGGGATGAGCGGCCAGCGCCAGCACGGAATGAATGGCCCCCGCCTTGGGGTCACTGGCGGCGAAGACCAAACGGGCGATGCGCGCCTGGAGAAATGCTCCGACGCACATCGCGCACGGCTCCAGCGTAACATAGGCGGCGCAGCCGACCAGGCGATGGTTGCCGAGGCGGCGGGCGGCTTCCCGCAAGGCGACGACCTCGGCGTGGGCGGTGGGATCGCGGTCGGTGATGGTGCGGTTGTAGCCGCGGCCCAGCACCTCGCCGGCGGGCGAAACGATCAGGGCGCCGACCGGCACCTCCTCGGCCGCCTCCGCCTGCTGCGCCAGAGCCAGTGCCTCGGCCATCCAGTTCCAGTCGGTGGCCTCCGGCGGCCGCTCGTTTTGGCCTGCTGCTGCCATCGTTTGATTGTCGCAGGAGCTTCGACCCGCGAGGCGCGCGCATCGCGCCGTTGATTGGCCAGGGTAGAAAGGTAGAAAATGGAAGGATAGCGCTGGGGGCGAAACATGACGCTAAATATTAAGGACCCGGAAGTACACCGTCTGGCCCGGGCCATCGCCGACCAAACCGGTGAATCCATGACCGGGGCGGTGAAGCAGGCGCTCCAGGAGCGGTATGAACGCCTGGGCGGGAGCCGGCGGCGAAAAGCTTCGGTCAAGGAGCTGCTCGCGATCGCGGACCGCGCGGCGGCGACGGTGAAACGACCCTACCTGGACCACGCCGCGTTGCTCTACGACGAGCATGGCCTGCCAAAGTGATCCTCGACACCTCCGCCCTCGTCGCGGTTCTCTATCGGGAGCCCGAAGCCAACCGCTTCGTCCAGCTCATTCACGATGCCAAGCGCTGCGTGATTAGCGCCGGGAATTTTCTGGAATTGGGGTTGGTATTGGAGCGAAGCGCGGGGCCCGAGATGGAGCGGCAGCGCGACGCGCTGTTCCGCCGCGCGGGCATTGGCATTGCGCCATTCACGGAAGAACAAGCGTTCGTGGCGCTGCTAGCCTTTCATGATTACGGCAGGGGCCGCCACCCTGCCGGTCTGAACTTCGGTGACTGCTTCGCCTACGCGCTAGCCAAGGTGAGCGGCGAGCCGCTGTTGTTCAAGGGCACGGACTTCTCGCAAACGGATATCGTGGCGGCGGCATAGCCGGCGGGGCGGTCTGGGACCATGGCCGCCGGGGCGGTTCCGGGATGTGGCCTGTCGCGCTTTGCGCCGCCCGCGCCGCGGGCTGAACCCGCTCGGCCCGGCCGGCGGGCAGCGGCTATGATTTGGATGTGCGGGCGGGAGCGCAGGCGGTAGCGGTGATCGGCGGTGGGCCGGCGGGGGCGATGGCGGCCGAGCGGCTGGCGGCGGCGGGGCATGGCGTCACCGTGTTCGACGAGCGGCCGGGTTGGGAGAAGCCCTGCGGCGGCGGGGTCACGGACAAGGCGCTGGCGGCCTATCCCTTTCTGCGCGAGGCCGGCATTGAGCGGCAATGGGTGCGGGACTGTGAGCTGATCGGGCGCAGCGGGCGGCGGGCGCGGCTGGCGCTGGACCGGGCGATCGCGATCTTTTCCCGCGAGGCCTTGAACCGGCTGTTGCTGGAACGGGCCCGTCGGGCGGGGGCGGAAGTGGTGACGGCGCGGGTGGTGGGGTTGGAACGGGCCGGGGCGGCGGCGGAGGCCCCCGCGGCGAATCTTGCGGCGGCGGGCGCGGGGATGGGTGGCGGCGTCAGCAGCGGCGGCGCCGGCGAATCGGGCGCCGAAGCCGGCGGGCCCGCCGCCGGCGGC
>JAKAUF010000153.1 GCA_021827785.1 Acidobacteriota bacterium
GCTCGCGGGGGTCGCGCCGTTTGCACTGGGGGCAAAGTCGGCGCGAAAAGGCCGCGACGTTCCGCAGGGCGGCCCGCCCCCGGCCAGCGAAGCGGCGGGGCCCCCAAAGCCGGGGTCCCCAACGCGCAGCGGTGCGCGTTGGGGTGGAGCGACGCGCCGGCTGGGCTGGGGCGAGAGGGGCCCCCGGCCCAGCCTGGCGCGTAAGCGGGACGCCCCGCCGCAGGCGGGGCTGGGGCCCGCGCCCGTCAATGTGGCTGGGCGGCATCCGGGCTCACGCGCGCCGAGCCGTGCCCCGCGGCCCACGCCAAGGCGTGGACCACGGGCCGGCTGCGCGCAGGCGGGAACGCGCGGCGGACTAGGGCAGCGTGCGGGTCAGCAGGGAATAGGTCTCCGCTTTTTCGTTGTCGCGGGTGGGCGGGGCGTTCCGGCCGGGGACGGGCGCGCCGGGCGGGAGGCGCAAGGGCAGCGTGCGCTCGGCGAGCCGGCGATTGGCCAGCAGCCAGACGGAAACGCGGGCGCCATGGGGCAAGCCCGCGGAGCGGCGGAATTGGATGCGGAGCGCGTGGGCGCCCGGCGCCAGCGGGAGGCGAAACCAAATCCATTGCCCGGCTTGGCCGCCGCGCCCGGTGACGGTTTTCAGCACGACGGCGCGGCCGCCATCCTGGCCGGCGGCGGTGATGCCGGGCGCGGGTTTCGGCGGCTGCCACAGGATGGCGAGCTGCGCACGGTTGAAGTCCTGCGGCACGGTCACGCGCAGGCGCAGGTCTGCGGCGCCGGGAGCGTCCTCAATGAGGCGAGGGGCGGTGAACCGCGGCTCATCCACCGCCGTCTGCGCGGCGCGGCCGAAGTGCAGGCGCTGGGTTCGCGGCGCGGCGCCGGGCGCGGCGACGGTGATGGCGGGGTCGGCGCCGGCGGGGGCGTAGAGCCGCAGGCGGCAGTCGGCGCCGTCGGCGGCGCAGGCGGCGGCATAGCGGGCGCCGGTAACCGCGAGGCGGGCCGCTGCGGCGGGCCGCAGCTCGATGACCTTTTCCTGATATGCGCCCAGCTCCATGCGCAGCGTGCCGCCGAAGGCGATGCGGCGCAGGGCTTCGTGATAGGGATAGACCACCTGCGCGTTCATCGCGCCGGCGCCGCGCAGCGCGGCGAAGCCGTTATGCGCGTTCAGCGGCAGGACCGCCTGGCGCGGCCGCACGAAGGGGTTGCGCAGCATGATGAGGGTCTTGGCGGCGGAGGCGTGGACGAAGCCGTAAACTTGGCGGCGCGCCGGATCGCCGAGCACCATGGTGGAGTTGGCCAGCAGCGGATGGGCGTTGGCCTGGGCCCAATGAATGCCGGCGGCGAGCGAGCTCCAGGCGGAGCGGCTGAGGATGGAGGGGGTGATATACAGCTCGTACATCATGTTGCCGACGCTGAAGTAATGCATGATCGCGTCGTCCCACTGGCGCAGCGGCTCATGCGCGCCGCCGAGGAGGTTGTATTTTCCCCGGATGATGCCGTGGGTCATTAGGGAGTTCAGCGGGAACTGGGCGTGGTGCACGACGAAGTCGTTGTACAGGACCGAGTCGCGGTAGCTGATGGCGCTTTGCCGCGGCTGGAGCGTGGGAACGGTGGGGAGATAGCCGGAATCCGCGCCGCCCATCCACACCGTGTCGGCGTACTTCAGCCACCAGGGGCTGAGCCAAATGCTGGTGGTGGCGTTGAGGAAGACGCGGGGATTGTGCGCGCGCAGGGCCTTGAGCAAATGAATGAAGACGCGGGCGTCGGCTTCGCGGGAATAGATGCCGACGGGATGGCCGTGATCCGGGTTGTTGCAGCCGAAGGGAGTGCCGTCGAGCTTGAAATAGTTGACGCCGTAGCGGCGCTGGTCACGCAGCAGGGTTTGGGTGAAATAGCGGCTGTACTTGCGCCCCGCCAGGCAGAGATATTGCCCGTTGGTGGTGATCTCCATGCCCAGCTTGCGGCCGGCCGCCAGCCGCCAATCGCGGTGGCCATAGCCGCCGATGGGACCGAACCACAGGCCGAGATGCGTGCCGAGCTGGCTGGCCAAGGCGCGCACCAGGGGCGGAAAACCGCCGGGGAAGCGCCGCCGGCTGACGCGCCATAAATGGTTGCGGCTGTCCCAGGAATCGTCGAGGACGAAGGACTGGAAATGCAGATGGTAGCGGCCCAGCAGGCGATGGAACTGGGCCACGCGGCGCAGCAGCAGCGCCAGGTTCTGGCGCTTGCCGGGCATGTCGAACCAGGTGTTGTAGAGCAGATAGGGGCGCACCGGGGCGACGCGCATGCGGGCGACGTAGCGCAGGAACTGGCGGTGCACCGCATGCAGCGGGGCGACGCCGATGACGGCGCTTTGCGTGCGATAGCCGCCGGCGGGAATGTCCCGGCCGACCACGCGCCCCAGCGTGATCAGCGGCGCGGCGGCGGCGCGGGGCCGGGCGGTGTTGATGGAGGTGGGATATTCCAGGCCGAAGAAAAGATCGCGGGTGAACAGCGGCTGGCCGAAGCCGCCCAGGCGGAACCGCGCCACGCCGACACGGGCGCGGAAGGGCGCGGCGCGGTCAATGAAATACGTGCCCGTGCCGGAGATGCGCAGCGTCAGCCACTGGCGGGTGTAGAAATCGCCGGGGCGCAGTTCATAGGTGAGCGTCACCGCCAGCGCCGGCGCGTCGTAGCCCGGAGAGCGGCGCAGGCGGAGGGGAAAAGCCAGCCGCCGGCCGCCGCCGGGCAGCGTGGCGACGCGGGGCTGGCCGGCGATGAAGCTGGCCGCGGTCAGCGTCCACGGGTTCTGCTCGCCGAAGGTGTAGCCGACACGCTCCCGGATCAGCTGGAGCTGAAACTCGCCGCCGGCGACGGAATAGGCGCGCTGGTCCAGCTTGTTGACGATGGCGGTGGTGCCGACGATGCCGCCCGAGACGGCGATGTCGCGTTGCAGATAGGCGTTGCCCAGCGCCCAGGTGTCGCCGCGATGGTGCACGTACACGGCGGAAGGCGGCGGCGCCGCCGCGGCGGCGATGGCGGTGAGCGCGAGGAGCGCGGTAGCGGCGAGCGCGAGGCGGCGGGCGCCGCGGCGCCGGCGGTGGAAAGTGATCGGCATGGAGCGCCCCTCCCGGAGGCGGCCAAAGTGCAACTGAGTATCCTAACAAGTCGAAAGCCCGGCTTACGCGACCGAAAGCCGGCCGCGGGGAACGGAGAGTGACTGCTGGTGTCTAATGGGGGCGGGAGGCGGAAATGAGGCGTTGGGGACGGGCCGCTGCGGGGCGCAGGGCGGTGGCGGCGAAGGCGGCGGTGTTGGCGATGATGGCGAGCGGCTGGGCGGCGCCGGCGCCCGGCCATCGCGTGCCGGTTGTGGACGGGCGCGGAACCGCCAGCAGTTCGCGCCCCAGCCGCGGGTCGCTTGGAGCCCCGCCGCAGGCGGGGCGGCCCGCGCAAGTGGTGAGCACGGCGGCGCAGCGCAAATCGGTCACGGTGACGGTCTACAGCAATGGCTTGGCGCTGGTGCAGGAGCAGCGGCGGGTGACGCTGCCGGCCGGGGCGGTCGCGTTGCGGTATCAGGACGTGCCTGCGGCGCTGCTGGCCGACAGCGTGCGGCTGCGCGTGCGGCCCGCCGGCGCGGCGCGCGTTCAACAGCAGGCCTTCCAAGCGGCGACCCTGACGCCGGCGGCGCTGCTGAAGGCCTATCAAGGGAAGACGGTCACGCTGATCCAGACGCGGCGGGTCGGGGGCCGGAGGCAGCAAGTGAAGGTTCCGGAAAAACTGATCGCCGACAATGGCGGGCAGATCTGGGAGGTGAACGGGCATTACGTCGTTCACGGGCCCGGCGAACTGCCCGCCTTCGAGGCGCCGCGGCTGCCGCCGGATTTGTTCGCGCAACCCACGCTGGTCTGGCGGTTGCATAGCCGCCGCCGCGGCGCGGTGACGATTGTGACGCGATACCTGACACGCGGGTTGGATTGGCATGCCGCCTATGCACTGACGCTGGCGGCGGGCGGCGCCAGCGGCGAACTGAGCGCGGCCCTGGCGGTCGACAACCGGAGCGGCGTGGCGTATCCCGATGCGCGGCTGCGGCTGGTGGCGGGGCAGGTGAACACGGCGGCGCCGCCGCGGCGGCGCTTTCTGGGCGGCATCGTGGCCGGCGCGCTGGCCGCCCCGGCCGCCGCACCGCCTTCGGTCATCGCGCAGCGTGCCTACGCCTATCATCTGTTTACCGTGCGGCGGCCGGTGAGTTTGGCGCCGCAAGGGGAAACGCAGGCGCCATGGCTGCGGGAGGTGCGGGTTCCCGTGCAGCGGCGGTACGTGGTTCACGGAGGGGCGGCGTTTTTCGGCCCGATGCAGACCGCGGGCGCCGTCGAGCGGGAGCCGGTGGCGGTGGAACTGCGCATCGCCAACACCGCGGCGGCGGGGTTGGGCCGGGCCCTGCCGGGCGGCGTGGTGCGGGTCTACGGGCCGGCCGGTGGAGATGCCGGCGAACGCCCCGGCGGCGGGAAGGCCGCTGCGCCGGTACCGCCGGGCGGCGACGTCTTTCTCGGCGCGGATACGCTGCCGGACACCGCCGCGGGCGGGACGGTGCGCCTGCGGCTGGGTCAGGCGTTTGATTTACGCGCGCGGCGGACGCTGGCGGCGTTTCACGTGATCGCGCCGCGC
>JAKAUF010000051.1 GCA_021827785.1 Acidobacteriota bacterium
CCCGGCTTCCAGCTTGGGCAGCTTGTGCTTGAGCGCCTCGTCGTCAGCCTCGGGCTTGTCCTTGCTCTCCTCATAGACCTTCAAAAAGCCGTCGAACTTCAGCACCGAACCGGAGGTTCGGAGCTGAAACTGGCGGTGGTCCTTGGCCTGGGCGCGGGCCCCGGCAGCCTGGGCGCGGACCTCGACGCTGGTCTGATCGAACAGCGCCGGGGTCATCTGCGAGGCCATGAAGCGCTGCCAGATGAGCTTGTAGACTTTGTACTCGTCTTCGCCGAGGTAGCGGCGGATGGATTCCGGATCGCGGGCGGGCGAGGTGGGGCGAATGGCCTCATGCGCGTCCTGCGCGCCCTTCTTGCTGGGGAACGAATTGGGCTGGGCGGGGAGATACTCCGCGCCGAATTGCTTGGCAATGAACTCCCGGCCTTCGCGCACGGCGTCCACGGAAACGCGGGTGGAGTCGGTGCGCATGTAGGTGATCAAGCCGACCAGGCCCTCGCTGCCCAGCTCGACGCCCTCATAGAGGCGCTGCGCCAGGCCCATGGTGCGCTTGACGCTGAAGCGCAGCTTGCGGCCGGCGTCCTGCTGGAGCTTGCTGGTGATGAAGGGCGGCAGCGGATTGCGGCGGCGCTCCTTGGTTTCGACGCTATGGACGCGGAAGGCGGCATCTTCCAGCGCGGCGCGCAGGGTCTCGGCCTGTTCGCCGTTGCCGATGGCAAGTTCTTCCTTGGGCGCCGCGCCGTCGGCGGCGAGAATGCGCGTCAGGCGGGCATCGAAGTACGGCGCCTTGCCGGCGGAAAGATGGGCATCAAGGGTCCAGTACTCCTGCTTTTGGAAGGCGCGGACTTCCCGCTCGCGCTCGACGACCAGGCGCAGGGCCACGGTTTGCACCCGGCCGGCGGAAATGCCGCGGCGGACACGATCCCATAGCAGCGGGGAGATTTGGTAGCCGACCAAGCGGTCCAGCACGCGGCGCGCCTGCTGGGCGTCCACCAGATTGCGGTCAATTTCCGTGGGCTTGGCGAAGCCCTCCTGGACGCCGCGCTTGGTGATCTCGTTGAAGGTGACGCGGCGGATGGGCTTGCCGCCGGCCTTGAATTCCTCCGCTAAATGGAAGCAGATGGCCTCGCCTTCCCGGTCGGGGTCGGCGGCTAGATAAATGGCTTCGGCGCGCTGGGCGGATTTCTTGAGCTGCGCCAGCACCTTTTCCTTGCCGGGGATCACGGCATAGGTGGGCTCGAAGTTGTTGTCCAGGTCCACGCCCAGATCGCGCTTGGGAAGATCCTTGATGTGGCCGAGCGAGGCCAGGACTTCGTAGCCGGAGCCGAGGTATTTGGTGATGGTCTTGGCCTTGGCCGGCGATTCGACGATAACGATGGATTTGGGCATGCTGATGGACCCGCGCCCCGCGTTGCTCGGCAAGGGCGAATGGCTGCCGCCCGCAAGCCCACGAGGGCTGGACGGGCGAAGCCGGCTGCGGCCCGGCTGCCTAAGCCCAAGCACGCAGGGTGCCACAGAGGACAAATTGCCGCTAGGGCCCCCGAACCGCAGACTACCACGAACGCAGCGAAGCGGCGGAAACCTGGTCCCAAGACCGGGTGACGGCGGCGAGCCGGGGCAGCTAGGCGACGCGCGTGTAGTTTTTGCCCGGAAATTGCCGAATTTTGCCCGCCAATTCCAGTTCCAGCAGGGCCGCGAGCAGCTCCGGAGTGGTCATTTTTCCCTCCAACGCACCGCCCAGTTCGTCCACTTGCCGGGTCTCCCCCACCGGCAGCGCCGCCAGCACCTGGCGGTGCGCCGCCGGGACTCGCTCCTTGGATGCCGGAGAAGGCGAGCAGGTCGCAAGCGGCGGCGGGGTGAGGCGCAGGCGAACATCGGAGCCCAATTCGTCCACGATGTCGGTGACTTCGCTCACCAGCTTGGCGCCTTGCTTGATCAGGTCGTTGGGCAGCCAGGCTTGCTTGTTGGTGGCCTGGCCGGGTACGGCGAAGACGTCACGGTTCTGGTTGAGCGCTTGGCGGGCGGTGATGCGGCTGCCGCTATATTCGCCGCCCTCGACCACCACCACGCCCCAGCCCAGGCCGCTAATGACGCGGTTGCGGATGGGAAAGTTTTGCACCGCCGGATAGGTGCCGAGGGGAAATTCGGAGATGATGGCGCCGCCGGCGGCGAGCAGGCGATCCGCCAGCTTTTCGTGGTCCTTGGGATAGACGACGTCCACGCCCGTGCCGAAGACGGCGATGCTGACGCCGCCGGCGTCAACGCAGGCTTTTTGCGCCGTGCCGTCCACGCCGCGGGCCAAGCCGCTGATGACGGCAAGGCCCCATTGCGCCAACCCCTGCCCGATGCGCTCCGCCATCAGCCGGCCATAGGCGGTGGGATGGCGGGTGCCGACCACGGCCAAGCCGTCCTTTTCCAGCGCCGCCGCCGAGCCGCGGAGATATAGAAGGATAGGGGGAGCGAAAACCTCGCGCAGGCGGGCGGGATAACGAGGCTCGTGCAGGGTGATGATGTCCAAGCCCAGGGTCCGGACTTGCTGAAGTTCCGCGAAGCCGGCATCCAGGGCCTGGCCATGCGCAATGAACTGCGCCGCGGCGGCGGAGATTTGGCAGCTCTCCAGGGTGGTCAGCGGCGCGCGATGAATCGCGGCGGCGGCGCCGAACTTCCCGAGGAGATTGAGCTGGCCGCGAACGCCTAAGTCCGGAGTGCGCAGCAGGCCCAGCCAGGCGGCGAGATTCTCGGCGTCATCGGCGCTGGAATGGGGCGCCGGTTCGAGAGCGGGCGAGGGCGAACTCATGGGAATGAAGCGACGTCGGCCAGCGTAGGCGGACGGAGGTTCGCCGTCAATTCCCGTCTTTGGGTGGAATTGCGGGGGATCGTTCTCAGCCCGGCGAAGAAACACGCCGCGGGCGGGCAAGACTGCCCGTGCACAACCGGCGGCGGTTCAACCTCTTGCGCGGCGCGCCCGGCCGGCCGAATGACGGGGCGGTGCGCCGCCGCCCTAGGGCTTGAGCCAAGTGACGGAGGTGGCCGGCGTATCCTGGCAGCCGATGGTGCCGGCGCGGCCGTAAGCGATTTGGGAGCAGGCCAGATCGTGCGCGGCGCGCAGCGCCAGATGGCGGCTGTGGCCCAGCGCCACTTGGCAGGAGGAAGCGCCGTGGTAGCTGACGCAGACGCGCACGCGAAAGCGGTGGGTGAAAAAGCTGGTGTAGAAAATATAGACCAGCGCCACGGCGATCAAGCTGGTGATCACCAGGCGAACGGCGATGGGGGATTCCTTTTTCTCCGCCGGCATTACCAACCCCGCCGCTGGCGCAAGCCCAGGATATGGCCGGTATGATGGCGGCCGTGCCAAGCGTACAGCGCCAGGTTTTGGTCCAGGGTCATGCGGCCGCGCTCGGGATGGCGAAAGGCGCGGCTGAATTGCTCCGGCCGCAGCGAGCGCAGCAGCCACGCCCAGCGGCGATGCAGGCCGTCGAGCAGGCCGAGGGAGATCGCGGCGGGAGCGGACCGGGCGTCGGCGAGTTCCGCCCAGGCGGATTCCTTATAGGCGAAAATGGCCGGCTCGTCTTCGGTCAGCGCCAGGCGAAAGCGACCATGGGCCATGGAATGGCTGTCGAAGAGGTGGTGGACGACTTGTTGCGCGGTCCAGCCGCCTTCGCGGTAGGGAGTGTTGAGCTGGGCTTCGCTCAAACCATCCAGGGCGCGGCGCAGTTCGGCGGGGAGGCGTTCGATTTGGCCGATGGCGGCGTCCCGCTCGGCGGCGCCGATCTGGGCAGGAGGCTGGAAGCGGCCGATGGGATAGCGTTCGTCGGGCGCGGCGGGACTGCTCTGAGTCATGCTCCTAGAATACCGGCGGCGGCGCGGCGGGAGCAAAGGACGCGGTAAGATGGCGGCGGCGTTCAGCGAACGGGCATGGCGGAACGGATAGTCATCATCGGCGGGGTGGCGGCGGGGATGAGCGCGGCCAGCCGCGCGCGGCGCATCGCCCCGCATGCCGAGATCGTGGTGCTGGAACGCGGCCCCGCGGCCGCCTATGGCGCTTGCGGGCTGCCCGCCTTCGTGGCCGGGCAAGTGCCGAATTTGGACGCGCTGCGGGCGCATCCGGAGGAATTCTTTCGGCAACAGCGCGGCATTGACCTGCGCACCGGACAGGAGGTTGTGGAGATCCAACCGGCGCGGCGCCGCGTGGTGACGAGAGATGGAGGCGGACGGGAAGAGGCGACGGCCTTCGACCGGCTGGTGCTGGCCACCGGCGCGGCGGCGGTGGGCTTGCGTGGCGACGACCATCCGCGGCTGTTCCGGGCGAACACCTGGGAGCAAGCGGCGCGGCTGGAGGCGTTTTTGCGGCAGCGGGGCAGCCGCGGCGGCCGGGCGGTGGTGATCGGCGCGGGATATATCGGCATGGAGATAGCCGAGGCGCTGGCGGGGCGGGGCCTGACCGTGCGCCTGCTGGAAGCCCGCGCCAGCGTGCTGCCCAGCTTGGATGCCGACATGGCGGAGCTAATGGCCACCGCGGCGCGGCGCGGCGGGGAGCGGCTGGCGCCGGTGGAGATCGTGAACCTGGCGCGCGTGGAGGCGATCCTGCCGTCGCCGCGGGGCATTGGACTGGCGACCAGCGTGGGACCGTTGGAGGCGGAGTTC
>JAKAUF010000175.1 GCA_021827785.1 Acidobacteriota bacterium
ATGGCGGGGGACCAGCGCGGCGTCCACGGGGGGCTGAATGCGCGGGCACTGAATGCGGGCCAGCGCCAGCCGCGGCGGGCGGAGGCGGCGGGCTCGGCGGCCAAGGCGCGGTGCAGGGCTTGGCGGGCTTGGGCCAGAGCGGCGTCGCTGACCGGCGCGGGGCGGCGTTGCGCGACCAGGGCCAGCCAAGCTTCCTCGCTTTGCCAGCGCTGGCGGCACGCGGGGCAGCCGGCGGCGTGGGCCGCCAAGGCGGCGCGGTCGGCGGCGGTGGCCTCGCCGCAGCTTAGGGTTCGCAACAATGCTTGGGCGTCCTGGCAGGTCATGGCTATACCTCTTCCGGCATCGTTCCGGGCTCGGGCCGCAGGGCGGCGAGCGCCGGGGCGGCGGCGTGCAGATCGGCGAGGGCGGCGCGCAGCTTGCGCGTGGCGCGGAACAGGGAGTTCTTGGCGGTTTCCTCGCTGGTGGCCAAAATGTCGCCGATGGCTTTCAATTTCATTCCCTCGTAATGCTTCAGTTCAAAGACCAAACGCTCGCGCGGATTCAGGCCGGCCAGCGCCGCCTCCAAACGGGCGGCGATCTCGCCGCTCAGCAGCAGTTGTTCCGGGTTGGCGCCGGGGGTGCGGTCGGCGGGATCGGGAAACGGCGCCGCGCCATCCTCGCCGCAGGCGGAGGCCGGCAGTTCCTTGCGCACCGCACGGCGGCGCAGATAGTCCAAGTTGGTGTTGGCGGCGATGCGGTAGAGCCAGGTCGAGAAGGCGCACTCGAAACGGAACCGGTGCAGGGCGCGGTAGGCCTTCAGGAAGGTTTCCTGATAGATTTCCTGCGCATCCTGCTCGGTCGCCGCCAGGCGCCGCGCCAACTGCAAGACTCCCCGGTCGAATTGACATACCAAGGCCTCGAACGCGGCGGGGTCGCCCGCCTGGGCCGCCCGAATCAGGGCGGTGGTGTCCGCCCGCAAACGGGCGGCGTCGGCATCCTGGGCGGAGGTGGAATCCATCACGAGACCGCCCCGCTCCCGGGGCTATATCCGCGCCACATCAATAAGACGCGGCGGCGGCAGGAGGGTGAGCAAGGCCACGGCCGGTCCGCCGGAGGATCGGGTGCGCCCGGCAGCAGGCGGGCCGCCTGCGGGGCGGCTGCTATCCTTTTGGGAACACGGCCCATGCCTTCGGCCCTTGCCAAAGCCCGGCGCCAACTGGCGCAAAATGGCCGCCGCCTGGCCGCCGGTCCGGTGTTCTACGCCACGGCGTATCCGCCGCTGCGGCGGGCGCTGGCGCAGGCGCGGCGCAGCGACGCCTACCAAGAAGCGTTCCAGGCGGCGCAGCCGCTGGTGAGCGTCTGCGTCGGCACCTATAACCGGGCGGAACTGCTGACCCGCCGCTGCCTACCTTCCATATTGGCGCAAGATTATCCCGCCTTCGAGGTGATCGTCGTGGGGGACGCCTGTAGCGACGACACGGCGGCGCGCGTGGCGGCGCTGGCGGACCGACGCATCCACTGGGTCAATTTGCCGCAGCGGGGACGGTATCCGGCCGAGCCGGACCTGCGCCACATGGTGGCGGGCACGGCGACGGTGAACCATGCCCTGCGCCTGGCGCGCGGGGCGTTCGTGACCCATTTGGATGATGATGACGAATATCTGCCTGGGCGGCTGAGCGCATTGGTGGGCTTGGCGCAGGCGGCCCGAGCCGAGTTCGTGTGGCATCCGTTCTGGTACCAGGATGGCGGGGCGAATGGGACGGAATGGGTGCGGCGGGATGTGCCCGTGCTGCGCCGCGGGACGGTGAGCACGGGAGCGATCTTTTATCATTCCTGGTGGCGGCGGATTCCGTGGGATCCCCGCGCTTATTGGTATCGCGAGCCGGGGGATTGGCACCGCATCGGCAAGTTCCTGCGGCTGGGCTGCCGCGTGGCGCGCCATCCGGAGCCCTGGCTGCGGCATTACACCGAAGGCTTGAACCGGCATTGATGACGGCGGCGGCGCAGACGCGCCGCCGGCGGAAGTTCCACCCAAACTGTTCCACCCACGCTATTCCACCCCAACCATTCCCCCAAGGCCATCCCACTCCCACCATGCGCATTCCGTTTCTACGCCCATCGCTGCCGCGCGCCGAGGAGCTGGCGCCGTATTTGCGGCGCATGGACGCGGCGGGAATTTACAGCAATTACGGGCCGCTGGCGCGGGAGCTGGAGGCGGAGCTTTTGCGCCGGCGGTTTGGCGGCCAGGGCGCGGTGACCACGGTGGCGAACGCCACGCTGGGGCTGATGCTGGCGATCTCCGCCGTGAAGCGGCCGGGACGGCGATGGGCCATTCTGCCCAGCTTCACCTTCGCCGCTGGGCCGCTGGCGGTGATGTGGTGCGGATTGCAGCCCTATTTCGTGGACGTGACGCGGGACGCATGGACGCTGGATGAGGCGGCGCTGGACGCGGCGCTGGCGGAACTGGGCGATGACGTGGCGGTGGTGATGCCAGGGGCGACGTTCGGCACGGCGATGGATTTGTCCGGCTATGAACGGCGGCGGGCGGCGGGGTTGCCGGTGGTGGTGGATGCGGCGCCGGCGATGGGCGCCGGGGATGATGGGCGCCAGTTCGGGACCGGATTCGCCGGCGCGGTGGTGTATAGCCTGCATGCGACCAAGCCGTTTGGGATTGGCGAAGGCGGGCTGGTGTACAGCGCCGACGCGGAACTGATCTCCCGCATCCGGCGCGACGCGAACTTCGGCTTCAACGCCGAGCGCATGGCGGAAACCCCGGGACTGAACGCCAAGCTGTCGGAGTATGGCGCGGCGGTGGGTCTGGCGATGCTGGAAACCTTTGCCCAGCGGCGGGCGGAGCGGCGGCGCGTGGCGCGGGGCTACGCCCAGCGATTCGCCGCCAGCGGATTGGCGCAAAGGGGATGGCAGGCGCAGGCGCCGGCGGCGGATTGCCCGCAGTTCTGGCCGCTGCTGGCGCCGCGCGGCCGGTCCAATGCGGCGGTGATCGCCGCGCTGGCGCAAGCGGGGATCGAGTGCCGGCGTTATTTTGCGCCCGCGTGCCACCAGCAGCCGGCATTCGCGGCGGCGGGGCGGGGACCGCTGCCGGTCACGGAGGATTTGGCGGCGCGGGTCTTGTCGTTGCCGTTTTGGGAGGCGATGACTGACGCGGAGATGGACGCGGTGCTGGAGGCGCTGATCCGATGGGGCTAGGAATCGTGATTTGGGGCTGCGGCGGGTTGGCGCGGGAAGTGAACGAACTGTGCCGGGAGCTAGGCTGGCCGGTGGCGGGATTTTTGGACGAGCGGCCGGAGATGCGCGGGCGGACGGTGGATGGCGTGCCGGTGCTGGGGGATTTGCCGGATGTCGCGGCGCGGCGGGGACAGGTGGAAGTGCTCTGCGCCGGCGTGGGCGATCCGGAACTGCGGCGGCGGTTCTGGCAGCGGACGCGGGAGGCGGGGCATGCGATTCCGCCGCCGGTGATTCATCCCCGCACGCGTGTGCCGGCATCGGCGGAGGTCGGCGCGGGCAGCGTGGTGGCGGCGGGAGCGGTGCTGACGGTGGGCGTGCGGGTGGGCGCGCACGTGGTCCTGAACTTCAACACCACGGCCGGGCACGATACGAGGATCGGCGAATTCGCCACCATCGCCCCGGGCGTGAACTTGAGCGGCGGGGTATTGATCGGCGAAGGCGCCTATATCGGCACCAATGCGGCGGTGCGGGAAAAGATTCATGTCGGCGCTTGGGCGCGGGTGGGGGCTTGCGCCTTCGTGGCCCAGGACGTTCCGCCGGGAGCGGTATATCCCGGCGCGGCGGTGGACTACGCGGCGCGATGGCGGCCCACGGGGACGCCGCGCGCGGGCGGGACAGCGGCGGATAATGGAAAGTAAGGAGAGATGACGCGCATGCTGAACAGTTTTGGCGCCCGGCAAACACTCACCGGAATTGATGGACCGAAGACGGACATTTACCGCCTGGACGCGCTGGAAAAGCAGGGCGTGGGGCCGGTGTCGCGGCTGCCGCTGGCGCTGAAGATTCTGCTCGAGAACCTGCTGCGCAATGAGGATGGCCGCTTCGTGCGGCAGGAAGACATCGCGTATTTGGCCAACTGGAATCCGAAGGACGCCGCGGCGCGGGAGATTTCCTTCGCGCCGGCGCGGGTGCTGCTGCAAGACTTTACCGGCGTGCCGGCGGTGGCGGATTTAGCCGGAATGCGGGAGGCGCTGGCGGCGCGCGGCGGGAAGCCGGAGGTGATCAATCCGCTGCAACCGGTGGAGTTGGTGATTGACCATTCGGTGCAGGTGGACCGCTTCGGCAGCGCTGATGCCTTCGCGTTTAACGCCAAGCGGGAGTTCGAGCGCAATCGCGAACGGTACATCTTTTTGCGCTGGGGGCAGCAGGCGCTGCGCAACTTCAAGGTGGTGCCGCCGGACACCGGCATCGTGCACCAGGTGAACCTGGAGTATTTGGCCCGCGTGGTGGTCCGGGCCAAGGTGGACGGGCAGGTTCTGGCGTATCCGGACACCTTGGTGGGAACGGATTCGCACACGCCGATGGTGAACGGCTTGGGCGTGCTGGGTTGGGGCGTCGGCGGCATCGAGGCGGAGGCGACGATGCTGGGACAGCCGATTTCGATGCTGCTGCCGCCGGTGGTGGGGGTGCG
>JAKAUF010000166.1 GCA_021827785.1 Acidobacteriota bacterium
GGGCGGGCTGGGGTCCCCGGCCCAGCCGGCGCGTAAGCGGGACGCGCGGCGAACCCGGGGTCCCCAACGCGCAGCGGCGCGCGTTGGGGTGGGCAGCCGCGCTGGGGCCCGCGCCAAGCAATGTTCGGCGATTCTTTCCTAGCCCAGTCCCAACAGGGGCAACGCCGTCAGGCCGGTGCGCAGGCCGCCGAGGGTCAAGTTTCCGCCGGTGCCGGGAATGCCGGCCAACCGCGCTTGATCACCGACCAGATTCGTATTCGATCCCAGGGCGGCGTTCAGCACCGGAGCGGCGGAATTGTAGAGATTGCCGAGATCGGCCAACGCCTGCATTTGCTGGTTCAGCCCGGCATTGGCGAATTGCTGCGTCAGTCCCGCGGCGGCTGAGGTCATGTCGCGCGCTTTCTCCCGGCCCATTTCTTCTTCCGCGGGCAGGAAACCGGCGGAGTTGCCGGTGCGCGCGGCTTGATTGGCCATCTGCTGCTGGGCGTCTCCGAAGCTGCCTCCCAGCGCTGACATGGTGTTGCCCAGGATGCTCTGCTGCTGGGCTGGCGTGTAGCCAGGATGGGCGAGGATGCTTTGCAACTGCGGCATCATCGCTGCCTGCGCTTGGTTGCGCTGCGCCAACTCCTGCTGCATCAGGGCGTTGTTGGCCGCCATCTGTTGGGATTGCTGTTGGTTATAGAGCTGCTTATCGGCACGGCCCATGGGAATCTCCTTTGCTTGGAACGGTGAGCGGGACTTCCAGACTGCGATAGAACGTAGTGCAAGCCGGCGACGATGGCTGAAAGCCCATGCGCTGCAAAAACTGCCGCATCCGTCCGAGCAGTGATTTCGGCACGAAGGCGTGCAGTTCATCGGCGCCGGCGGCGCGCATCCAGGTTTCCAGCTCCTCCCGGCGCCGCGCCAGCACCCGCAGCAGGCGCGGGCGATCGGCGATGACGAAGACTTCCGTGGTGGCGTGGGCGACCAGACAGCCCTCAATCACCGCCCTGGGCGGCTCACCCGCGGGTTGCGGGCACAGGCGTTCGACCACGAACACGCGGTAATAACGGGGGTCCTGGGTGAGATCGGGCCAGGCGTAATCGAAGCCCGTGAACTTGACCTGGCGGGCGTGTATGGCCCGCAGCACAGCCTCATCGCTAGGATGCAAAAGGCGAATACGGTACTCGTCCATGCCCGTGCCTTGCGTGCGGAGCGGCTAAGCCAATGGCGAAAGTTGGGCGCGCAGCGCGCGAATTTGCCGGTACTGCGCGACGGTGTCGCTTTCGGCCTGCCGCCGCACGCTGGGATAGTCGCTCTGATGCGTGTAGTGAAACTGCCCCAGTGCGCCGGCGGAGACAAAACGGCCGTCACCGTCCAGCTCCACGGCGAGTAGTTCGAAACTGCCGCGGCCGGTCTTGGGGTCGAATGCGCGCGCTAATTCGTGAGCGATGATGGTGCCCATGGGAATCATGTGTAGCTGTAACGGCCGCCATTGCTGCTGATGCCGGTGGCGCTGGGACCGCCGCCGGCGACGCTGGCGGCGGCGCCGAGCGTTGCCGGAGTGGTAACCGTGGCCAGGTACACTTCGCTGTCCGCCAGCGCCTGGCCGCCATCGGAGGTGTAGCGCGCGGTTCCGGTGCTGGTGTCCCACGCGAGGATATAGGTGGCGCCGGCGGCCAGGCCGCGCACCGTGGTCTTGGGAACGGTCTGAACCGTGCCGCCTCCGTTCCAGGCGAGGTTGCCCGCCGCCCAGTCCACCGAGGGCGTGCCATCGCTGGTGTCGCCATTCGCCAGAGCCGCTCCGGCGGCGATATACTCCGCGCTCACTGTCAGGTAGTTCGCGGTGTGCTGGGTTCGCGCCGCGGTTGCGGCCGAGCGCAGCAAACCGCTGGAGACGGGAATCGGAGCCCCGCTGGCGATGGCGTGGAAGTACTGGGGGCTATTGAACGCGGAGCCGAGCAGCTTGGATCGCAGCCGCCAGTACTTGCTGGACGCAGGGTCGGGAATCGTCCATTGCGTCCGCGCGTCGGGGCCGTACACCACCAGGCCGCTGGCGGCGTCGAAATTCATCGAGGTGGCGGAAGCGATCTCGTGCCACACCGGTTGGGGGTTGGCGGCATTGTCGGTGATGGCGATTTGAAAATGGCCGTCCACGCCGGCGACCTGAAACCCTAAGGCCGGGAGCGGGGGCGGCACGGATGCGCCGGCGGCGACCTGCGCGGCGGGCGCGGGCTCGACGCCGAGTTGCGCGGCCAGGGCCTCGATGTAATCCATCATGGCGTTCAGGCCGTGGTAGGTTTGCGGGTCTTGATTGCGCAGCCCGAGAAAATAGTGCCGGGACAACATGGCGCTGTTCAGGTGCGGGACTGCCACGCCGTGCGCATGAACGCGAACAGGCGTTGCAGTTCGAAGTGGGCGCCGGGCTCGGGTTGCGCGCGGAAGCGGAAGGCGATGCGCTCGCTGTGCATGCGGCCGCCGATTTTGTAATCGCCTTCGGCCGCGGCGTCCAAGCGCAGCGCGCGCAGCAGCGTCGGCTGGGATGACCGGCCATAGGGAACCGCTTCAACCGCCAAACCGCCCGCGCCGCGCAAGGAAGCCGAGATGCCGGCCAGCGTCTGAATGCCCAGCGATGCGCCCAAGCTGCCCTGCGACGAGCTGAGAAACGCGGTCTGGTACTCGGCGGCGATCGGCTCGCCATTGTCGGTCCAACGGGATGGGTCGGCGGCGCTGACGGATCCATCCGCCACGGCGGCGGCGAACAACAGCTGGCTGGTCGCCAATTCGTTGTCGAGCGCCCCGGATGCGTAGCCGGGCACGGCGCCGTTGTCGGGTAATTGCCGCTCGATGCGCAGCGCGGACATGGCCGGAATATCATCCACCGACCATTTGCGGCCGGGATACGCGCGCGTGGTGCCGGTGAACGGGCTGTAAATGACCGGCGCCTCCCAGCCTTCGTGGTAGTCCACTTTGAGAATGACGTTCGGGACCGTGGACTGGTCCAGTGGCACGCCAAAACGAAGCTGCCGCTCTTCGGCGTCAATATGGACCCATATCAGGTGTCCATGGGTCCAGTTGATGCGTTTCCACAGCGGGTCAATTTCCAAACTAATGAACACCGGGTCGCCGCCGGTGAAGACATAGGCTCCCGAACGGTGCGCGAATGCGGCGAACTCCGGTCCAACGTCAACCGCGCGGGGACCGCAGATGCCGACTTGATGGCTGATTTCCTGCGCCGTCCAGGTGGCGGGATCGCCGCTATTGGGCGTCAATAGATATAACGACCGCTCCTTGGCCACGAAGAGCTGGCTCTTATATTCAAAACAGGCGGTGACCCGCTGGCCGTTGTCTTCGGCGATGAGGGCGAAACCCGTGTCGCCGTAGTACGTTTCCGGGTTGTCCGGCTCGCTGATGCGCACCAGGCTCGGCTGCTCCGCCTCGCCCCACCACAACAGCCGCCGAGTCGTGGGGGAGTACCAGACGCCGGCCTCCGCGGGCAGCACAAGATTGCGAAAGTTGGCGGTGACATCCGTGGACGCCGCGAGAAACGTGTCGTCGAAGTTGAACGTCGCCGAGGTGGAGACATTGTCGGCAACGATGGTCGCGGTCTCCGCGACGCCATTCACGGTTTGCGGCGACCCAATATAGAAATAGGGGCCCGCGCTGGACCCTCCGGCCACGGTGAAGGCCACGATGCGGGCCGTCACCTGGGGTGGGCCGATCGGCAGATTGCTGAGGGCCGCCTCATGGCCGCCCGAGGCGTTCCAGCTGAACGGAGCCTGGGGAGCGGTGATGTACCCGGAACGGGTCTGGAACATGACCATGCCGTAGCGCAGGCCGGGGCTGATATTGCCGGCCGCGGCGGAATCTCCGGCTTGGCTGGCGCCGCCGGGAGGCGCGAGACCGATCGGATCAAGATTGGCGCCGTCGAAGCTGGCCGGTGTGCTGGCGCCGAAACGGTTGTCGCCGAAGGCCAAGTAGGCTCGGTTGTAGGCGCTCGCGGTGTTCATGTAGCTTCCCGGTGCGGGGACAACCAGCGTTGTGCCTACCGGCAGCAGGATGCCGGAAGCGGCGGGCGATTCCATGAACAGGCCGCCGAGCGCATCAAAAACCAGTGGGATCTGTTCCCCGCTGAGTTGCACATACCCTGCCAAGCCATGCACGCGCGCGGTGCGGTTGGTGCTGAATACCCGCGTCAAGCCTTCGCGGGTCAGCACGCTGGCGGGCGTGAAGCGTACGTTGCGGCAATGCGGCGAGACTCCATTGGGCAGTTTATCGGCGGGCCAGTAGGTCACCAGGCTGCCAAAACGCTCGACCGCGATCGGGGTAAAGTCTTCAAACATGGAGCTGTCCGCTTGCGGGGGCCGCGCCTTTGGCTCGGGGAGCAAAGCGGGCGCGGAAAGGCCGCGAAATTCCCCCGCGCCGCAGGCGCGCTGACAATCGCGGCGGCCCGCCCCCGGCAAGCGACGCGGCGCGGCCCCCAAAGCCGGGGTCCCCAACGCGCAGCGGTGCGCGTTGGGGTGGAGCGACGCGTCGGCTGGGCTGGGGCGGGCTGTGGTCCCCGGCCCAGCCGGCGCGTAAGCGGGACGCGCGGCGAACCCGGGGTCCCCAACGCGCAGCGGCGCGCGTTGGGGTGGGCAGCCGCGCTGAGGCCC
>JAKAUF010000302.1 GCA_021827785.1 Acidobacteriota bacterium
CTTCGCCTTCCGGCCCTACCGCCTCCGCCCACCAAATGGTGGAGTAGCCGATGGCCGAGCCCAGCTCGAAGACGCGCCGGGCGCCGTGAATCCGCGCCAGCAGGGAAAAAAAGCGCCCCACCGCCGGACCCACGATGGGAATGTTCCGCTGCCGCGCCTGCGCCTCCATCTCCGCCAGCACGGCGTTGCGCGGCGGCAGCAAACCATAAAGATATTCTTCAACTTTGGGTTCGATAATCATCGTCGCTCTTAGCCCAGCGTCTCACCCGGCTTCAGCGCGATCATCTCGCACTGCGGCGCCGCCTGGCGCAGCGCGCCGGCCAACTCCTCCGGGCGCCCGGTCAGCGGCGGGAAGGTGCCGTAGTGCATCGGGATGACGGCCTTCACGCCCAGCATTTTGCAGGCCTCGGCGGCGTCGGAGGGGTTCATCACGTAGAAATCGCCGATGGGCAGCAGCGCCAGTTGCGGATGGTAGCGCTCGCCGATCAGGCGCATGTCGCCGAACAAGCAGGTGTCGCCGGCATGGTAGACGCAGAGGCCGCCGGGAAAGCGGAGGATGTAGCCGGCCGCCTCGCCGCCATAGACGATTTTGTCCCCGTCGTTGATGCCGCTGGAATGCAGCGCATGGACCATGGTGGCGCGGGCGCCGGCGGCGGCGACGGTTCCGCCCTTGTTCATGCCCAATACCTGCACCTGCTTCAGCCCCTTGCTCATCAGCCAATAGCCGATCTCAAAATTCGCCACCACCGGCGCATGAAAGCGCTGGGCGATGCCCAACGCGTCGGCAATGTGGTCGTAGTGGCCGTGCGTCAGCAGCACGGCGTCGGCGGCCGTGGGGTCCTTTTCCCCCGCCGGACAGGAGGGATTCTCCTTCAGGAACGGGTCTATGTAAATGCGCTTGCCGCCCGCGTCAATGCGAAACGTTGCATGGCCGCACCAAGTGATTTTCACGCCATGGGTATCGAACATAATTTCCCTTCTTGTCGCGGCAACTGGATTCCCCCGAGGCCTTCCGGCTCTGGTTGCCGCCGTTCGCGGCCCGGCCCCAGCCCCGCCACCGGCGGAGCATCCACACCTGAGCGGCTGCGCCGCTCCTCACCTGGGCGGCTGCGCCGCTGCTCGGCCGCCCGCCCATTGTATCCCGTCCCGCGCCGCCGATGGCGGCGCGGCCGACCATTTTAACCGCCCGGCGCTACCGGACTGTTGCGCGGAGGTCGCGCCGCCGGCGCCGGAGCGCGCCGCGGGTCGCGGCGCAACGTTCGGCGGCGAATGGACGTTCTCCCTGGGAGGGCGGACAGCCCGTCCGCGCCGCGGCGCCCGCAGGCCGGCGGTTCCGGCACGAATGCGCTGGGTTCGGCGCACTGCTTCGGACGGGCGCGCCGCTGGCGGGCGCTACTCGATGTTCTGGACTTGTTCGCGGATTTTTTCGATCTCGCCCTTGATGGCCAGACCTTCGCCGGTGACGCGCAGGCCATCGGCGGCCAAGCCGCTGGTTTTGGACAGCAGCGTATTCGCCTCGCGGTTCAGTTCCTGCAACAGGAAATCCAACTTTTTGCCCACCTCGCCGCCGGCATCGAGCGCCGCGGCGAAGGCGGCGAGATGCGCCTCCAGGCGTACCAGCTCCTCGCTGATGTCGCCGCGCTCGGCCAACAGCGCCGCCTCCTGGGCCAAGCGCTCGGGCGGAATGGCCGTGCTGGTTCCCGCCAGCAGCTCCTGCAAACGCTCCCGCAGCCGCGCCAAATACGCCGCTTCCACCGCACCGCGCATTGCGCGAATGGCGGCGACGGAGCGGGTAATGGCCTGCAAGCGGCCGCGCATGTCGGCGGCCATGGCCGCGCCTTCCTGCTCCTGGCTGCGGCCGTGCTCGGCCAGACAATCCGCCAGCACGGTCTGGGCCAGTTGGCCGAGCGCGGCGGCATCGTCGGGTTCCTGGGACGGCGCCAAAATGCCCGGCAGCCGCAGCAAATCCCAGGCCAGGTCTTCCGGCGGCGCGGCCGGCAGGGAGAGCGCCTGGGCCAGACTGCGCCAGGCGGCGAGATAGGCCGCCGCCATCGCCGTATTCACCTGGGCCGCCGCCGCCTCCCGCTCCACCACCGCCACCAACTGCACGTGCCCGCGGCGCAATGCGCCGCGCAGCTGCCGTTCCAGCGCCGCTTGCGCGCCTTCCAGTTCCGGCGGCAGGCGCAGCTGCAAATCCAGGAAGCGGTGGTTCACGCTGCGCAGCCGCATGCGCAGGGTGACGCCGCCGGCGGCGCGGGCGGCGGCGCCGTAGCCGGTCATGGAACGGATGGGAGTCGCGGCGGGCTGCGTCACGCGTTTCCTAGGAGGCGCCCAGCGCCTGGCCCGGCGCCGCCGCTTCCGTCCGCGTCTCCACGGGCTCGGCGTCGCCGGCGTCGGCGAATTGCAGGTCATAGAGGCGGCGATAGCCGCCGCTCAGGGCCATCAGCTCCTCATGGGTGCCGGTTTCGCTGATCTGGCCCCGCTCCAAAACCAAAATGCGGTCGGCGCGGCGCACCGTGGACAAGCGGTGGGCGATGACGAAGACGGTGCGGTTGCGCATCAAGTTGTTCAGCGCCCGCTGCACCAGCATCTCGCTCTCCGCGTCCAGCGCCGACGTGGCCTCATCCAAAATCAAGATCGGCGCATCCTTCAGCAGCGCGCGGGCGATGGCGATGCGCTGCCGTTCGCCGCCGCTCAGCCGCAAGCCGCGTTCGCCCAGGATGGTGTCGTAGCCGTCGGGCATGGCGGCGATGAACTCCGCCGCCAGCGCCGCCTGCGCCGCCGCGCGGATGTGGCTGGGATGGGCGTCGTGCACGCCGTAGGCGATGTTGGCCGCGGCCGAGGTGTTGAACAAAATGGTGTCCTGCGTGACGTAGGCGATCTGATCGCGCAGTGAGCGCAGCGTCAGCTCCCGCACGTCCTGCCCGTCCACCAGCACGCGCCCGCCGGTCACGTCGAAGAAGCGCGGAATCAAGTTGACCAGCGTGGTCTTCCCCGCCCCGCTGGAGCCGACGATGGCCACCACCTCGCCGCGGCGCACCGTCAGGTCAATGCCGCGCAGCACCAGCTGGTCCGGCCCATAGCCGAATTCGGCTTGATCGAAAACCACCGCCTCGCGGAAGGGACGCATGCGCCGGGCGCTCTCCCGTTCGGGAACTTCCTCGGCCGCGTCCATGTAGGTGAAGACCTGCTCGGCCGCGCCGGCCGCCGCCTGAAAACTGTTGTACACCCCCGCCATCCGGCGCAGCGGATCGTAGAGCTTGAGCAGCGCGTACAAGAACGCCACCACCGTGCCCAGGTCCATCGCGCTGCGGTTGATTTGCCCGCGCATGTACAGCATCATCAGCGCGAAGGTGACCACGCCCAGGATCTCCATCAGCGGCGAGCTGACGCCCTGCTCCAGGATGTAGCGCAGCTTCACCTTCAGCAGCCGCACCGCCGCCTCCCGGAAGCGCTGGATCTCCCGCCACTCCATGTTGAAGGCCTTGACGATGCGGTTGCCGGTCAGCGTCTCATGCAAAATGTGCTGCACGTCGGCCAGCTGATCCTGGCCCCGCCGCGTCGTCCGTCGCACCTTCCGCCCCAGCCGCGCCGCCGGCACCAGCACCAGCGGCATCAGCACCATGGACGCCAGCGTCAGCCGCCAATTCAGGGCCAGCAACACCGCGATCAGAAACAGCATGGTGAAGCCCTGTTGCAGCGCCATGGCCAGGCTGTGCGAGGCGGCGGTCTGGATGCGGTCCACGTCGTTGATGGCCGTGGACATGATCTTGGCGGTGGAATGGCGCTGGAAGAAGGCGGCCGATTGGTGGATCAGCTTTTCGTAGAGGGCGTTGCGGACGTCGGTGACCACGCCGAAGCCGACGAAGTTGATCAGATAGGTGCCGGCGTATTCCGAAATTCCCTTGAGCAGCACCACCAGCACGATCGCCCCCAGCACCACCGAGGCGGGGTTGTGGGAAAACCAGGAGGGAACGAATTGGTTCAGGGTGATGGAGTGGTGGATGAAGCCGTGGCCGTGGTAGTGATACAGATAAATCTTCCCGTTGTTGCCGTTCCCGTGCGGCTTCAGCACGGTGTTGATGACCGGCGCCACCAGCAGCGCGAAGACGCCCTCCAGCGCCCCGACCAGCATCATTAGGGCCATGGCCGCCGCCAGCGCCGCCCAATAGCGGCCGGTGAATTTGAGTAAACGGGAGAACTCGCGCATGTGCGGCTGCCGGCCGGCGCCCCGTGTGCACACCGGGGGCTTCCTGCCCATTGCCTTTGAGCCTACGGGTTTACCTGCCCCAAAGCAACATTCCCGCCATCCGGCGGCTCCCTTTTGGTTAGCCCCCGGCGCCGGTGGGGCGACCGCGGCGACTCGCGGGGGCCGCGCCGTTTGCCCGGAGGGCGAAGCAAGCGCGGAAAGGCCGCGAGACTCCCGGCGCGCCCTCGGCGCGGGGAAGAATGCCGCGGCGCGCCGAAGCAAGGAAAGCGGCGCGGCGCCCGGCGACGCGCCGGCTGGGCTGGGGCGAAAGGGCCCCCTGGTTCAGCCGGGCACGTAAGCGGGACGCGCGGCGAACCCGGGGTCCCCAACGCGCAGCGGCGCGCGTTGGGGTGGGCAGCCGCGCTGGGGCCCGCG
>JAKAUF010000443.1 GCA_021827785.1 Acidobacteriota bacterium
TCCGCGCCCGCCTCCAACAGCGCCCGCACCACACCCACGTAATCCCCGCTCTCCCGCCGCCAGCTATTTCCGGAGCCGAAGATGGCCCACGCCAGCGCCGTGCCCGCATATTCCCGTGACTTCTGTTCCAGCCGCGGATGAAAGCGCAAAATCTCCCGGGCCATCTCGGCGTTGCCATTGAACCCCGCCCAGTGCAGCGCCGTCGCGCCCATCTCTCCCGCCGTGTCCACCGGCCAGCCCGCTTCCAGCATCAGCCGCACCGCCGCCGTATTGTTGCTCTGCGCCGCATCGGGCAGCTTGGCCGCCTCCGCCGCCGCCAGTCCGCGCGCGACCTGCGGATGCGCCGCCTGATAGCGCCGGAACACCGCCTCGTCGCCGAGTTCGCAGGCCAGCGCCAGCTTCAGCGCCTCCGGCGTTCGCTCCAGCAACAGGGCAAAGACGTCTTCATGCCCGAAGTCCCGCGCCACCGCGTGCGCCGTCCGGTTCTTCCCCAACTCCTCGATGTAGATGGTCCCGCCGGCGCGCGCATCGCGCATGGGAAACCACTCCGCCGAAACGCGCATCGCAATGCACCGCGGATCGCGGTCCAAATGCCGCCGCGCCAGCTCCAGATCCCCCAGCGCCGCCGCCATCAGCAGATCGGTCTGGCAGCCCCGGGACACCAGCGCCCGCGCCACCTCCTGCCGGTCCCGCGGATAATGCCGCGGCTGATCCACCCGCAGCATGTGCTGCGCCGGCGTGGACTCATGGTTCCCGTCCCGCGCGTCCATCTCCGCGCCGTTGTCCAGCAGAAACACCACCGCCTCCACCGTCGCCGCGCAGTGCAGCGGCGTCCGCCCATCCCCGCCGCGCGCCTGCACCACCCGCGGGTCCGCCGCTACGATGGCCCGCAGGGAATCCATCCGCCCCAGCCGCGCCGCCGAATGCGCATCCAGCGCCGCGCCCCGCTCCAGCAAAAACTCCGCCATCGCTGGATCGCAGTCGTCCAGCACGCCGAAGCCTCCCGCCCACCACTCCGTGCGCTTGCCGATGTCGGCGCCGAATTGCAGCAGAACGTCAATGGTCGCGCGGTCGCTGCGCTGCACCGCCGCGAACATCGCGTGCTGCCCGAAGCCGTAGGCCTCCAGCGGCGCGTCAATCCGCGCCCGCAGCTCCGCGTGCGTGCGCAGCAACTCCCGCACCCGCTCCGCGTCGCCGTCGCAGACCACGACGCGCAGCGCCTCGGCCGGGCTCAGTCTCCGCGCCAGCACATGGGCTTTCAGCGCGGCCCAGCTCGCGAAGCCATATTCCCGCGCCAGCCGCTGCTGCGCCCCGGCCAGCCTGCCCCCGGGCGCGGCCCGCAGCAGCGCCTTGGCCTGCTTGCGGAGAAATTCAAAATTGGCGTTTTCCGGTAACGGACGAGACATGCACCTCTCCTTTTCGGCCCGGCGTCCGCTGCGGGCAAAAAGAGAAGTCAATGCTCGGCGAGGTTGGCTAGCTCAGGCGGGATAATCCCTTTCCGCGGACGGGGTGCAACCTGAATTGCGCCCCCAGTATAGCCGAGCGCGGCACGGCCCGTGCCGTGCCCAATGGAAAATGGAGGGCAGTGAGGCCCGGAGCGGCCGAGGGCGGCAAGGGCTTTGGCTTGCGGGACGGGGAACGTTCGGGTAGGTTAGGCGTAGCCCCGCGGGTCCTGCGCCCCGCGGTTACCGCGGCTTGCGGCCCAGCGCGCCCACCGGGCCGCTGCCGGGGGGCGAATCGAGGGTGATCCAGTGTACCTGCACGAATTCACAGCCCGCAACTACATGATTCACCGAAACACCCGCCTGACGCTGTCCCCGATAACGGTCCTTGTGGGGCCGAACGGAGGCGGAAAGTCGTCCCTATTCGACGCAATCCTGAATTTCTCGATGTTGGCCAGGGGCAGCCTGAGGCAGGCGTTCGGCCACTACCCCTACTCCTATGCGGCAACAAAATGCCGCCACGCTGCGAACTTCGAACGCGTCGGTTTCGAGGTCGAGATGTCGGCAACCAGGGCAGCAGACCAGCGCCTGAGGTATGAAATAAATTACTCCCAGAAGGGCTTCGCCGAGCCCAACAACCCCGCCTTTGACATCGCCCAGGAATACCTCGCGGATTCGGCCGGCGCAGTGCTGTTCGACAGGAACAACCCCGCGCAATCGCCCCTCACGGCCGCCAAGGGGTTCGTTGGGGATGACTACGGCATCCTAGCGGCCACACGCAAAGCGGTCCTGGAGGGCAGGGCCGCTGAGCACCAAGCGGTGGCCGACTGCGCGAAGGAGATCGGGCGTTTTAACCGTTTCCGCCTCGCCCCCAACGAGCTCTCCCGCCCCAGCCGCATGCCGGAAACCTCCGAAGCGTCCGCCCCGAGGCTGGGCTACGAGGGCGAGGATCTTGCGTCGTGTCTCTACTACATGAGCGAGACCGAGGACCCGGCGCTCGCCCAAATCACGGACGAGGTCCGCGGCCTCCTGCCCGAATTCGACGGCTTCGAGTTCAACGTCGTGGGGGTGGACCGGGTCGCGTTCTCGATGAAATTCTCAGACGGACGCGGCAGTATAAACGCGGCGCGAATGTCCCACGGCAACCTCATCTTCCTCGGCCTGATGGTGCTGACGTATAGCCAAAACCGGCCCCCGGTGATGCTGATCGAGGAGCCTGAGAACGGCCTGACCCCGGCGGCCTTGAAACGCTTCTACGACGCGGCGCGGCGGCTCGCGCTTCGGCCCGAGCAAGAGCAGCCCAGCCAAGTCCTGATCTCGTCTCACAGCCCGTTCGTGATCTGCGAAGCCTGGAACGGAAACGATCGCGATTTCATACACCAGATCACCGTTAGGGACGGAATCTGCGTCGCGAGGCCGCTCTCCGAGGTGATCGCCGAGAACAGGATCGTTACGGCCGCCGACGGCCGCCTCGGGCTGCGAAACGCTGAGGAGCTGATGTGCGGATATTACTCCTAATTGCCCCCCGAAGCCGCCCCTTGGCGCTTCCCGGGACCGGCCGCGCCCCGGGGTCGCCCCCCGCGCGCATGGTCAGCCGCGGGCCCGCCGGCCCGAAGCCGCCAAGCTTCGGGCCGCTGCGCCGCCCTCAGACGTCGCACTTCACGATCGAGGCGGTGTCCACCTCATGTCCCGCCGGGCTTCCCGGCCCGCTCTCGCCGGCGAACGGCCAGTTCGGGTTCAGCCACAGCTCCTGCTCCCGCACCTTCGCCGGCACCTTGTCCACGCGCAGATTTTCCAGCCAGTGCACCCCGGTCTTGCCGGCGACGATGATGTCCAGATCGCCGTCGCCGTCAATGTCCTCGGTAATCACCTGCGTGCCGATCTCCGCCGTCCCGTTGTAGCTGACCGGGAAGCGCGTGAACGTCGCCGTCCGCCGGTCAATCTTGTAATAGAAAATGCACAGCGGCTCGTACAGTCCCGGGTCCGGGTCGCCGCGATACCGCTTCCCGGTGATCAGCTCCAGCTCGCCGTCGCCGTCAATATCCGCCAGCTTCAGCGCGTGCGCCTCGGAGAAGGAGTCGTCAATCATGTGCCGCCGCCAGCTCCGCCGCCCGCCGCTCACCACCTGCTCCAGCCAATACAGCCCGAAGTTGTGCCCATGGCCGTAGATCAGGTCCATCTTGCCGTCGCCGTTGACGTCATAGCCCAGGATCGGGAACCCCGCTTCGCCCAGCTCCCACTCCGGATGCCACTTCCATTGGTCGCGGTCCGCGTCCACGTTCTCCAGCCAGCCATGGATGGACAAAATATCCGGCTTGCCGTCGCCGTTGATGTCCGCCACGCCCACGCCATGCCCGTCCGCCGTTTTCCCGCCGACATAATGCACCTCCGGCTTCGCCCCGGCGAAATTGACCCAGATCAGATTCGACGGCTCGTAATGCGCGAAGATCGCATCCATCTTCCCGTCGCCGTTCACGTCCGCGTACACTCCGCCCTCGGTCGCCCGCGAATGGCAGATCAAATGCTGCTTCCAGAACCCCGGCCCCTTGGGATTCTGATACCACCAGATCCCGTCCGTCTGCCACGCCGCGGTCACGATGTCCAAATGCCCGTCGTGGTTGACGTCCACGGGAAATTGAATGCAGTCGTTGACGAACTCGATTTTGTTCACGCCGGTGATATGAAACGGCGACACCCCCACATACCGCCATTGATGCCGCTTCCAAGTCACCCCGCCCGGCCCCGGGTTTTCATACCAATACGCCCCGCTGACGATGTCCAGCCGCCCGTCACCGTTCATGTCCATCACCGATACCGCCTCGGCATGGTCCGTTCCCAGCCGGTGGGAAAGGAAAATATCCGCCCGCCGCGAAACCGGCGTCACCAAGCCGCCCGCCGCCGCGCCGTGCGCCGCCGCCGCTCCCGCGCCTGTTCCGCCCGCGGCGCCGTTCCCGCCCGCCGAGCACGCCGCCGTTCCCAGCGCCGCCATCGCCGGCGCCGCCGCCGCCCCTAATCCCAATCCCAAAAATTTCCGCCGTTGCATCCAGCCTCCAAGGAACAACCGGCCATTGTAGTCCCGCCCCGCCCGCCCGTGGTGGCCCGGCGCCAACGGGCGCCGCCTGGCGCCGCTGCGCGTCGCAGGGCTCTTACCGCAAGA
>JAKAUF010000255.1 GCA_021827785.1 Acidobacteriota bacterium
CGTGATATTCCGGATGGCCCTGGAGATGGACGAACAGGCTGCGGCCGCGCGGCTTGATGAACAGACCCGTGCCGGCCCGAGGCGCGTGCGTCAGGATGGCGTAGCCATGGACGGCGAGATCTTCTTGCCGCAGCTCATTCCAGCGCGAGTGGGGAAAGTAGACGGTGGGGCGGGCCCCGCGCGTGAGCGGGTGCGCCTGCGCCACCTGCTCGGCAAAGACGCCGATCCGCTTCCGCGCCAGCGGCTGACGCGGGATTCCGCTCTCCTGCAAGACGGCGGCGTGGGCGGCGAGGCAGGACAAAACCGCCGAATGCGTGTGGCTCTCGGCCCAGCGCAGCAGCTCCACGAGTTCCGGCCAATACGCCTCGGCCCGCAGATCCGGCTGCAAGGGCTCGGCGCCCGTGAGGATCACGCCGTCATAGCTGCGGTCGAACAATTCCGCAAGGCTGAAATACGCATCGGCCAGCCGCGCTCGCGCCTCGGGCCCGCGCGGCACCGCCGGCAGATAATGAAACGCCAGCTGCACCGGCCGCTCACCGGCTGCGGCCGCGAGCAGCGCGGTGAACTGCTCCTCGGTGTCGGCCAACGCGGCGTCCGGCATGTTATTGACCAGCGCGATACGGAGGCTGGCGCGGGCCGGGCCGGCGGCCCGCCCGCGCGGGGCTGGGCGCGACGAATGCGGATGCTCAATGGCGACGGGCATGGGAGACTCGCGGGCCAAGCTGCGAATTAGGCGTATTGCTTGGGGCGCCGGCGCGGATCGGAACACCTGCCGCGTCATGCCGGGAGCCCGGCGCACCGCCCGCAATCCTCAATAGGCGCCGGAGACGACGTTATGCAGCGGAGCGGATTGCAGGTAACGCCGCAGCTGGGCGGCGGCAAAGCGCATGGCGCGGACCATGAACTCCGGGCTGGATGCGGCGATATGGGGCGTGATCAGCACGTTGGGAGCCCGCCACAGCGGATGATCCGCCGGAAGCGGTTCGGGATCGGTCACGTCCAAGGCGGCTCGGATCCGGCCTTGGCGCAGCTCGGCGACCAGCGCATCGGTATCGACAACGGAACCGCGTGCGGCGTTTACGAGCAGCGCGCCGCGCCGCAGGCGCGCCAGCTCTGGCGCGCCCAGCAGCTGCCGGGTCTCCGGAGTGAGGGGCACCGTGAGGATGACCACATCCGCCAGCGGCAGCAGCCGGCGCAGTTGCGTGGCGGGCCAAATGCCTGGGCGAGCGCGGCGCGCGACCCGCAGAATCCGGGTGCGAAATGGCGCCAGGAGGCGCTCAATCTCGGCGCCAATCGCCCCGTATCCGACGATCAGAACGGATTTTCCGCGCAACTCCTCGAGCCGCACGGGCGGATAGCAGGGCGGGGCTTCGGGAAATAACGTCCGGAACCGCGCATCCGACTCTCCCCGGCGTTTCCAGGCGGCGTCCCGCTGGATGTCTCCATATAGCGGAAAGTATTTTAGCGACGCCAGAATCGCGGTCAAAACCCATTCGGCTGTCGCCATGGTGTGGACGCCGCGCGCATCGCAGACGATAACCCCCGGAGGGGCCAGTGGCAGCAGCCAGTCCACGCCGGCGAGAACGGATTGAATGACCCGCAGGCCGCGCAGGCGGGGCAGGGTCATTTTGACGTCCTCGGCATAGGGCGGGGCAATCCAAAACTCGACGCGGACCGCCGTTTGCGGCGGGCATCGCAGCCGCCGTAACCGGATGCCTGATGGGAGGGCGCTCAGCAGCGCGGGCGTGACTGCCGCGGAGACACCGACATCGAGCTGGCTGCGCGCGCCCACCCCGGCCGCCCCTAACGCGCCGCCGCCGCGAGCAGCGCGCGCAGCGCCTCCTTGCGGACCTTGCCGGTCGGCGTCAACGGCAGGGCCTCGATCTCGATCATCCGCGCCGGCTGCTTGTAGTGGGCCAGGCGCGGCCGCAACCAGGCGGTGATCTCGGGCAAGGGTAACGGGCCATGTGCGGGCTGGAGGAAGGCAAGGATTTCCTCACCGCCCGCCGCGCCCGCCGTGGGCTCAGCCAGAACCGCGGCACGCTGAATCGCGGGATGTTGCTCCAACACGGCCTCGATTTCCGCCGGATAGACATTGAAGCCGAACCGCAGGATCAGTTCCTTGGTCCGGCCCAGCAAGAATAGCGAGCCATCTTGCCGGCTACCCAGATCCCCGGTGTGAAACCAGCCGGCTGGGTCCACCACGGCGGCGGTTTCCGCCGGTGAGCGGTAATACCCCAGCATGAGGTTGGGGCCGCGGACCCAGATCTCGCCGGCTTCCCCCTCCGGCAGCGGCCGGCCGGCCGGGTCCGTGATCTGGACCTCGACGCCCGGGTAAGGGAGGCCGACCGAGGTGTCTTGGCGGGGCGCGTCCAACCGCGTCGCGGAGATGCCCGGTGAGCATTCCGTGATGCCGTAGCCGTTGTGCAGCACCCGCTCGAGCAAGGCCTCGGTTTGCCGCTTGGTTTCGATCGGGAGCGGGGCCGAGCAGGACGACAGCAAGCGCAGCCGCGGCGCTTCCACCCGTTCCAGGCTGCGGTATCGCGCATATTCCACCAGCTGGGCGAACATCGCGGGCGCGCCGATCCAGACCGTGATGTCGCGCTGGCGCAGCCACTCGAGAGTGGTCACCGGCTCCGTGCGCGGGGGGATGTCCACGCAGGCTCCGGCCACAAGCCCCGCCAGCAGCACCAGCGACAGACCGCTCGAGTGGGTCAGGGGCAGGCCGCCCAGCAGGCGATCCTCGGACTGAAAGCTCCGGATTTCGGCCGCCGCGCGCGCGGCGAAGATCAGCCCGCCGTGCGAGAGCATGACGCCGCGCGGGGTTCCCGTGGTTCCCGACGTATAGAGGACCGCGCCCACGCGGTTGCTGGGATCCGCGGCCACCGGCTCGGGTTCGGCCGCCGGATCGAGCGGTCCGGCTGCGACCTCGCCCAGGGTTGCGACCGGATCATAGCGCGCATGGAAATGCTGGGCGTGCATCTCCGCGCGGTGGGAACGGGTGAAGACCATGCGCCGCGGACACGCGTGCCGGACGATGGCTTCGATTTCCGCCGTGGCCAGCCGGGCGTTGACCAATACCGGCCAGGCGTCGAGCCGCGCGGCGGCGAAGAGCAGGGCCACGTAGGCGCGGCAGTTGTCGCTAACCAGCAGCACCCGGTCGCCGGGCCGCACGCCCAACTCCGCCAGCCAAGCCGCCGCCGCGTCCACGGCGGCCTGCAACTCGGCGTAGCTCCAGGCGCCGGCCGCGTCCGCAAGGGCGGGGGAGTCCGGGGCCGAACGCACCCAGGGATCAATGAGATCGGAGATGCGGTTCATGATTGCTTGGCGCGGGCCCCAGCGCGGCTGCCCACCCCAACGCGCACCGCTGCGCGTTGGGGACCCCGGGTCCGCCGCGCGTCCCGCTTGCGCGCCGGCTGGGCCGGGGACCCCCGCCCGCCCCGGCCCAGCCAGCGCGTCGCTGGGGGCCGCGCCGCTTCGCCTGCCGGGGGCGGGCCGCCCCGCGGAATTTCGCGGCCTTTCCGCGCCCGCTTTGCTCCCCGAGCAAAAGGCGCGGCCCCCGCGACCGGTGGGTTCGCCGCGGCGAGGGCCTGCTCCAAGTCCGCCCGGAGGTCGTCAATATGCTCGATGCCCACGCTCAAGCGCAGCATCTCCGGCGTGATGCCCGCCTTGGCCTGCTCCTCGGCGGTCATTTGCCGATGCGTGGTCGAGGCGGGATGGCAGGCCAGCGACTTGGCGTCGCCGAGGTTGACCATCTGCCGGAAAAGCCGCAGGGCATTGACGCATTTCTTGCCGGCCGCAAAGCCGCCCTTCACGCCGAAGGTCAGCAAGGAGCAGTCGCGGTCGCCGAGATAGCGCCGCGCCAAGGCGTAGCTCGGGTGCTTGGGGAACCCCGTGTAGCTGACCCAGGCGACTTGCGGATGGCCCGCCAGGAACTCCGCGACCTGCCGGGCGTTGGCGACATGGCGCTCCATGCGCAGGGCCAGGGTTTCGATGCCCTGAAGGATCAAGAACGCGTTGAACGGCGCGAGCACCGCGCCGCCGTTGCCCAGGCCGACGGTGCGGCAGCGGGCGGCGAAGGCCGCGTCGCCAAAGTGGTCGGTGTAGACCACGCCGTGGTAGGCCGGATCCGGCCGGCTGAACTGGGGAAAACGATCCGCGTGCGCCCGCCAGTCAAAGCGCCCGCTGTCCACGATCAAGCCGCCGAGCGTGGTGCCGTGGCCGCAGAGAAACTTGGTCGCCGCGTGCAGGACGATGTCGGCGCCGTGCTCGATCGGCCGCAGCAAAATCGGCGTGGCCACGGTGTTGTCCACGATCAGCGGCACCCCATGGCGGTGGGCGACCGCGGCCAAGGCGGCCAGATCGGCTACGTTGCCGGCTGGATTGCCGACGCTTTCGCAGAACACGGCGCGGGTATGCGCGTCCATCAGCCGTTCGACGTCGGCGGCGGCATCACTCGCGGCGAAGCGCGCCTCGATGCCCTGTTGGGAGAAGACGTGCGCGAACAGCGTATAGGTGCGGCCATAGAGCTGCGGCAGGGAAATGAAGTTGTCTCCCGCCGCGACCAGATTGGCAAGGGCGTATTGCACGGCGGTC
>JAKAUF010000069.1 GCA_021827785.1 Acidobacteriota bacterium
GCGGAGCGTCCGGCTGCAAGGGCGGCTCGACCAAGGCTTGTTGATCCACCTTGGCGCCCGGCGGCAGGATGCGGATGCTCACTGGCGCCAGGCCGGCTTCATTGAATTGCAAAACGTGGGCCGCTTCGTAACTCAAATCAATGATGCGGCTTTTCGGCACGGGCCCCCGGTCGTTGACCAGCACGACCACGGAACGGCCATTGCACAAATTGGTGACCACCACGCGCGTGCCCAGCGGCAGCTGGCGATGGGCGGCGGTGAGCGCCATCATGTTGAACGGCGTGCCGCTGGTGGTGATTTGCCCCTGAAAGCCCGGGCCATACCAGGAGGCCAAGCCGATCTGGTAGGGCGGCGGAGGGGGGGCTGGAACCGGGGCCGAGCGGGAGTGCATCGCCGGCGCCAGGGCGCAGATTCCGCCCAGGGCCAAGATGCTCAGCGTTCGTCTCATTGCAGCCTCCTAAGGGTGAACCGGGGTGATGAAGCCTCATGCTGTCCGTGCGGCGCGGCGCGATGAGCTCGGGCGCATTGGCCCGAGCAGGCCGAAAACCGTCACGGCAGACTGCCCAAAGGGGCAGGGGCTTCGAAGCGAGCTGGCGAACCGGTGTCCGGCGGCTCAGCTCTGCAAGGCCCTGGCCACTTGGTCCCTGTGGGACCGTTGGGTGTGTCGAGCGGCCAGTGGCGCTAAATTCCCTTCCAGAATAGGGGCAAGACCGCAGGGCCGCAACCCCAATATATTGGGGTTGGTTTTTTGCTTGACTTTTGCTCCTACCTTAGGTGGTAGACGAGGCGGGCTCGTGTTCGGGTTGCCGGGCAATATGCCATTCGCCGCTGGGATCCGTCTCAATCCGGAACCGGCGGGTGCAGCGCATGCACCGGACATAGCCGCTGACGGGCGCGCCAAAACGGTGATGGCAATGGCGTAACCGCCGCGAGATCAGGGCGATAGCAGTGGCGCCAAGTGCAACGATGGTGAGAATGGCAATGCGCATCGCGGGGACAGCTAGCCTAGAATTCCAGAATGCCCTTTCGCTCCCGGCCCTTGGATCAGGCATTCGCCCTACGCACCATTTCCGCCACCCTGCGCCGCGCCGCCCCGGTTTGCCTACTGGCGGCGGCACTGCCGCTGCTGGCGGCGCCACCCCGGCCCCGGCCGCCTCGCTGGGCCGCGGCGGTGCGCCGGCTGTTGCATACGCCCACGCAACGCCGCGCCCGTTGGGGGGTGTACGTCTACTCGCTGAGCCGTCACCGCCCTTTATTCAGCTATAACGGCCATGCGCTGCTGACGCCGGCCTCGAACACCAAGCTCTTCACGCTGGCCGCGGCGATGCAGCTGATCGGCCCCGATTACCGCTTCCACACTCCGGTCCAGGCGACGGCGCTGCCCGATGCGCACGGGGTGGTCAGCGGCGATTTGGTGCTGGTGGGCAAGGGCGACCCCAACCTGTCGGGGCGGCCCTTGCCGTATCAGTACCCGGACAGTGACAAGCCCGCGGTCCTGGCGCAGGACCCGACCAAGGCGATCAACGATTTAGCGGATCAGATCAAGGCGCGGGGCGTGACCGCCGTCACCGGCAACATCATCGGCGACGACGCGTATTTTTCCCGCACCCGGTACGCTCCCGGCTGGGCGCAGGACGACTTGCTGTGGGGCTACGGCGCGGCGATCTCGGCGCTGTGCGTCAACGACAACCGCATCTTCCTGCATGTCTTGCCGGGCGGCGAGGTCGGGGCTCCAGCGGAGATTACGCTGAGGCCGTGGACGGGCATTTACACCGTCACCAACCGAATTCGCACCGGCCCGGCGGGTTCGCCGCGCCAGATCAATATCATCCGCCCGCCGGATTCCAACCATTTGATCCTGTGGGGCTCGATCGGCATGGGCGACCGCGGCGATTGGGAGTCCCTGGCCGTGCAGCGCCCGGCGCGGTTCGCGGCGCGGCTGCTGAAGCAAGCGCTGGAGGCGCGGGGCATCGCCGTCTATGGCCGCGCGGTGGCGCGGCATGCGCCCTGGCGGATGGGCGCGGAAACGCCCAAGACGGACTATCCGCCGGCGCCGTATACGCTGGCGACCTACACCTCGCTGCCGCTGCTGGACGATCTGCAACTGACCGCCAAGGTCAGCCAAAACCAGCACGCGGAAATGTTGCTCCGCCTGTTGGGCAAGCTGAAGCTGGGCGAAGGTTCGCTGGCGGCGGGGCTGCAAGTACGCAACGCCTTCTTGTACCAGCAGGTCGGGCTATGGCCGCATGCGACGGAATTCTACGATGGCTCCGGGCTGGCGCGGGACACGCTGGTGCAGCCGGCCGCCGTCGTGCGTTTGCTCACCTACATGAGCCAGCAGCCGCTGGCCGCCGAGTTCCGCAATTTGCTGCCCTTCGCCGCAGTGGATGGCGACCTGCACGACCGCTTCCATGGCACGCCCGCGGCTGGACACATTTGGGCCAAGACCGGCTTTGTCGAGCACGTTTATGCGCTAAGCGGATACGCAACCACGCTGCGGGGAACGCGGCGGGCGTTTTCCATCATCGTGAATGACGACGACATGCCGGGCGCGGAGATTAAGCAGGTGATGGATGAAATTGCCAACGCCATCGTCACCGGGCGATTGCAGCATGTGCCGCTGGGCGGCTAGAGTCGAAAGAAAACGTAAAAGAATCCAAAGAAAAGTTCCGGAATGGAACTTTCGTGCTATTCTCGTGCCGAGTTTGAACTCGCCGCTTCGCCGGATTTTCCGCTACGCCCCGGTCTAAATGGGCCGCAGTGGGGGCCCGGAAGCCAGTCCTGCTTCAAACCGAATCTTCAGCAACAGAGGTTTTGCATTCGTGAAGGAACAAGGAACCGTCAAGTGGTTTAACAATGCCAAGGGCTACGGATTCATCACCCGCATGAGCGGCGAAGATGTGTTCGTGCATTTCAGCGCGATTCAGAGCAGCGGATACCGCTCTTTGGTCGAGGGGCAGGCGGTGGAGTTCGAGGTGAAGCAGGGCCCCAAAGGCCTGCTGGCCGAAAACGTCAGCGTGCTCTAAGCTCATGCCGGTCCGGCGCACTGGCGCCGGCGGGTTCCAGCGGCGGCGGAAGCGATTCCGCCGCCGCTTTTTGTTTGCGCGCCCAGCGGGGCCCGCGGCGCAGCCGCGCTGGGCCCGCGCCCGCTAATGGGTGGATAATGACGGCAACGGAGGCGGCGATGCGATTGGTGCTGCATGTCAACGGCCGGGAGCACGCGGTGGAGGCCGATCCCGAGGCGTTGCTGCTGAACGTTCTGCGCGAGCAGTTGGGCCTGACCGGAACCAAGTACGGCTGTGGCGAAGGCGAATGCGGCGCCTGCTCGGTGCTGATGGACGGCGAATTGCTGCGCTCCTGCCAGGTGCCCGCCGCCGGGGCGCAAGGCCGCAAGATCGTCACCATCCAGGGCTTGGCGGCGGCGGACGGCAGGCTGGACCCGATTCAGCAAGCATTCTTGGACGAAGGCGCATGGCAGTGCGGCTTCTGCACCGCGGGCATGATCGTGGCGGCGCACGCCTTGCTACGGCGCAATCCGCATCCCACGGAAGCGGAGATCGTGACCGCGATGAACGGAAACATCTGCCGCTGCGGCACCTATCCTCGCGTGGTCGCGGCGATTCAGCGGGCAGCGCGGGGCGGGGCGCAGGGAGGCGCGGCATGAGCCAATGGGGCGAACTGCTGAATCCGCACGATGAGGCGGCGGCCGCCGCCGCGCGTCCGGAGATCGAGCCGGAACGCTATGAGATGACCGAAGGCGCGGCCTATCATTTCGGCGTCGGCCGGCGGGACTTTTTCCGCGTCACCGGCGCCGGCATCGTCGTGTTCGGCGTGCTCAGCCAGACGGCGGCGGCCCAGGAGGCGCCGGCGCCCGGGGATGCGCAGCGGCGCGGCGGGGCGCCAGGCGAATCGGGGTTCGCCGCCGAAGAGGCGCTGCCGGAAAATATCGGCGCCTGGCTGCATATCGCGCCCAGCGGCGCGGTGACGGTGTTCACCGGCAAGGTGGAGGTGGGCCAAGGGGTGCGCACGTCGCTGGCGCAGGAAGTGGCGCAGGAACTGGCCGTGCCGTTGGCGCGGGTGAACATGGTCATGGGCGACACCGCGCGCACGCCGTTCGACATGGGCACTTTCGGCAGCCGCACCACGCCGATCATGGGGCAGCGGCTGCGGCATGTGGCGGCGGCGGCGCGGCAGCTTTTGCTGCAACTGGCGGCGCGGCACTGGGGCCTGCCGGCGGCGGCGGCGCGGCGTTTGCGCGCCGAGGCGGGCGAGATCGTGGATCCCGGGACCGGGCGGCGGCTGAGCTATGGCGCGCTGGCGCGGAACCGGGAACTGGCGGCGGCGACCTATTTCCGCCACGGCGGCCTGACGCCCGCCGCCGACTGGACCATCGCCGGGCGCAGCGTGCCCAAGGTGAACGGCCGCGCGGTGGTCACCGGCGAGTTCCGCTATCCTTCAGACCATACCCTGCCGGGCGCGCAGTACGGCAAGGTCATCCGGCCGCCCGCGTTCGGCTGCCGGCTGGAACATGTGGACGCCGGCGCCGCGCGGCAGCTGCCGGGCGTGACGGTGGTGCGGGACGGCG
>JAKAUF010000104.1 GCA_021827785.1 Acidobacteriota bacterium
AGATCCCGGTCGGCCCGGGGTATACACCCGACTTAGCCGCCCGCCTTCGCCGCGAGACCGGCACGGCCACCGGCGCGGTGGGCATGATCGTCGCCCCCGCCCAGGCCGACGCCATCATTCGCAGCGGCCAAGCCGACGTGGTGCTGCTGGCGCGGGAAATGCTGCGCGACCCCTATTGGCCGCTGCGCGCGGCGCGCGAACTGGGGCAGGCGGCGGCGTGGCCGGTGCAATATCTGCGCGCCGCGCCCGCCGGCAGCCCCGCGGCCCAGCCGGTGTGAGCGCGCGGGGCGTTGATGGGCGCGGGCCCCAGCCCCGCCTGCGGCGGGGCGTCCCGCTTGGATTGGCGCGGGCCTCAGCCCCGCCTACGGCAGGGCGTCCCGCTTGGATTGGCGCGGGCCCCAGCGACGCGTCGGCTGCCCTGGGGCGGGCTGGGGTCCCCGGCCCAGCCGCCGCGTAAGCGGGACGCGCGGCGAACCCGGGGTCCCCAACGCGCAGCGGCGCGCGTTGGGGTGGGCAGCCGCGCTGGGGCCCGCGCCAAGCAATTGTGCGCCGCGCGGGCGCCTGCATTTTCGCGGCCTTCCCGCGACCGCTTTGCCCCCCGGAGCAAAAGGCGCGGCCCCGCGAGAGGAGTTAGCGGCATATTGCTAAAATGACCGCATCTCCGCTGACCGGCTTGCCGATGCGACTTTGGCTCATTCCCGTGGAAGCTTTCTTGTTGGGCAGCATTCCCTTCGGATACTTGCTGTTCCGCGCCACCACCGGCGGGGACATCCGCCGCGGCGGCAGCGGCAACATCGGCGCCACCAACGTCCTGCGCACCGCGGGCAAGAAGCTGGGCATCGCCACCTTGCTGCTGGACGCAGCCAAAGGCTATGCCGCGATGGCGCTGGCGGGGGCCCTGGCCGCCACCGCGATCCGCCAGCCGGAGATGTTCAGCGCCACCGGCGCGGCCGTCCCCAGCCTGCATTACGCCTGGCTGGCGGCGGCCGTGCTGGCGGCAATCTGCGGGCATATGTTTCCGCCCTGGCTGGGCTGGCGGGGCGGCAAGGGCGTGGCCACGGCGCTGGGCGTGTTTCTGTGGCTGGCGCCGCTGCCCGCCTTGGGCGCGATCGCCCTGTTCATCGTGGTGCTGGTTCTGACACGATATGTCTCCGCGGCGTCCCTCCTGGCCTGCCTGTCGTTTCCGCTGTTGCTGCTGTGGCGCTATGGCCCCGGCTATCCCTGGCCGGTCTATCTGACCGTGACCGCCGGCGTGATTTTGATTGTGATTCGCCACCACGCCAATATCCGCCGCTTGCTGGCCGGCAATGAGAACCGCTTCGGCCGCCGGGTGGCCGCGTGAGGCGGCGGCGCCCGATCATTGCTTGGCGCGGGCCCCAGCGCGGCTGCCCACCCCAACCCGCACCGCTGCGCGTTGGGGGCCCCGGGTTCGCCGCGCATCCCGCTTACGCGCCGGCTGGGCCGGGGACCCCGGCCCGCCCCAGCCCAGCCGATGCGTCGCTGGGGGCCGCGCCGCTTCGCTTGCCGGGGGCGGGCCGCCCTGCGGAATTTCGCGGCCTCCCCGCGCCCGCTTTGCTCCCCGAGCAAATGGCGCGGCCCCCGCGATTGGATGCGGCCGCTGGCGGGCTTGCTCCGCGGCGGCCGTTCGCGCCGCCCCCGAGCCGGCGTCGCGGCGCCGGGCCGTCGGCGGCCGAGCCAACGGCGCGCCAGGCGACGGCGCGGCAGGCACGGTCCACGCCATGAGCAGTGCAGCCTCCGGTTTCGGCAAAGGCCCGTGGGCGGTGATCGGCGCGGGCGGTTGGGGCACCGCCTTATCCGTGGTGCTGGCGCGGCAAGGGCATGCGGTGCGGTTGTGGGCGCGGCGGCCGGCGATCGCCGCCGCCATCGCCGAGCGGCGGGAAAATACCGTCTATTTGCCCGGCGTGCCGGTGCCGCCGGCGGTGCAGCCGACCGGCGATCTGGCCGCGGCGTTGCGCGGCGCGGTGGGCGTCATCTTGGCGGCGCCGTCGGCGCACACCCGCGCGATCCTGGCCGATATGGCGCCGTATCTGTCGCCGGCGACGCCTTTGATCAGCGCCACCAAAGGGCTGGAACTCAGCTCGCTGATGCGCATGAGCGAGTTGGCGCAGGATGTGTTGCGGCCCCACTTCAACCGGCCGCCCCGCCACGCCGTGCTCAGCGGGCCCACGTTTGCCCGCGAAGTGGCGCAGGGCGAACCCGCCGCGGTGGTCATTGCCTCGGCGGATAGCGAACTGGCCGCGGATATTCAATCCTGCTGTTCCGACGCCACCCTGCGCCTGTACACCAGCAGCGATGTGACCGGCGTCGAACTGGGCGCGGCGGTGAAAAACGTGATCGCGATCGCCGCCGGCATCTGCGACGGCTTGGGGCTGGGGGCCAACACGCGCGCCGCGCTGGTGGCCCGCGGGCTGGCGGAGATGGGACGCCTGGCGGCGGCCTGTGGCGGCCGGCGGGAAACCTTGTCCGGGTTGGCCGGCCTCGGCGACCTGGTGCTGACCTGCACCGGCGACCTCAGCCGCAACCGCACCGTCGGCCTGGAGCTCGGCCGGGGCCGGTCGCTGGAAGAGATTCTTGCCTCCCGGCCCACAGTAGCGGAGGGCGTGAACACCTGCGCCGCCACCATGCGCCTGGCCTCCCGCCACGGCGTCGAAATGCCCATCACCGAGCAAATGCACGCCGTCTTGTTCCAGCAGCGGGCGCCCCGGGATGCGGTCCGCGCGCTGATGGAACGCTCCCTAAAGGCGGAATGACGGCCAAGTCGGAGTGTCGGCGCCGCCCGGCGCGGTCCTTCCGCAGCCCCGCCTGCCTCGTCCAGCGGTGCCGGCCCGATGCCCCACACGGAAAATGACCCAACACTAAAGTAGATGCGCGCGGGCTTTGGCAGAGTTGTCCGGCGCTGCGGTAAGGCTTCGGCAGGAGCGGCACGGCGCTGCCAAAACTACTGACATTTTGGCCGCTGCCAGACCATTAAGTCCTTTGTTTCCATTCGCACCGCAGCGGAATTTTTGTCAGTGTCCGCTTCCTGCGCCGGACGCCGGGCCCCAAGGTTCCGGACCGGGCTGCCAGGCGCCGCCGGCGGTTCCGTATGGGCTGGCGACCACGATGGTGTAGCCATCCGGGTCCTTCATCCAGCACTCCCAGTGGTTGGGCCCGCCGTCGCCCTCCGCGGGATTGCGATGGCGCGGAAGCACGATGGTGACGTTCATCTCCGCGGCGCGTTGCAGGACCGCGTCGAAATCGCCTACCTCGAACCACAAAAGCACGCCGTTGCCATACGGCTTATCGGCCGGGTTGCCGATGGCGCCATGCTCGTGCCCGACGCCAAAGCGATGCAGTTGCAGCACCAGTTGGCCATCCGCGACCAACTGCTCGTATTCCGCTCCCGCATGGTTGGAGCGGCAACCTAGGAGGCGCTGGTACCAGCGGCTGCTGGCTTCCACGTCGGTGACTGCGATGAGCGGCTGGGGGCGCATTTGCCGACAGTGAAGCTGACACCGCCATGCTGGCGGGCAGCCGGGCGGTGGGACGGCGCCCGGCTTGCGCCTACCTCCCGGTTTGGAGGTGGGCGCGATACCAGGCCACGGTGGCCGCCAGGCCTTGTTGGAGGGACGTCTGCGCCCGCCAGTTCAGTTGCTTGGCGGCTCGCTCGGAGGCCAAATATTGGCGGTCAATTTCGCCTTGCGCGGTGGCGCGGACATCGGGCTGAAGGTCCGTGCGGCCGCAGGCTGCGAGGATGGCGCGGACCAAGGGCAGCACCGCGATCGGTTCGGCGCTGCCGAAGTTCAGGGCCTCGCCGCGGCAGCGCCCGTTCATCACCGCCTCGGCCAGCGCCAAATAACCGCGCACGGCATCTTCGGCATACAGGTAATCGCGGACCGGCGTGCCGTCGCTGCGAATCTCCGGCGGCCGGCCAGCCAAGGCCGACTGAATGGTGCCGGGGATGATGCGGGAGAAATTGAAGTCGCCGCCACCATATAAATTGGCGCAGCGGGTCACCGCCACCGGCAGGCCGTAGGTGTGGAAATAGGAGCGGGCCAGGATGTCGGCGCAGGCCTTGGAAGCGTCATACGGGAAGCGCGGCTGGAGGCAAAAATCTTCGCGATAGGGCAGCTCGGCGTGGTCGCCGTAGGCTTTGTCGCTGGAGGCGACCAGGACGGCGGCGATGCGGTCCGCCTGGCGGCGGCATGCCTCCAGCACCGTCCAAGTACCGCGAATGTTGGCTTCGAAGGTCGCCACCGGGCTGCGCCGCGCCGGCCCCACCAGCGTCTGCGCCGCCAGATGAAACACCACGCTGGCGTCGTATTCGTTGATCGCCCGCTCGACCGCGGCGGCGTCCTCAATCGCGCCGGGAACCCGGGTCACGCGCTCGCGCAAGGCGAACAAATCCAGGCCGTTGGGCCGCGGTTCGTCCCGCACCAGGGCGATCACGCGCGCCCCCGCCGCCAGCAGCGCCTGCGCCAGCCAGGCGCCAAAGAACCCGCTCGCGCCGGTGACCACCACGCCCCGGCCCTGCCACATGGACTGTGCCGCCGAAGATCCCTTCATCGCTCTTGGATTGTAG
>JAKAUF010000346.1 GCA_021827785.1 Acidobacteriota bacterium
GATCAGTGGCGCTGAAGCTGACGGCATTCGGGGTGACGAAAATACGGCCGCTGCCGCCATGCCCGGGGCCGCGCAACATGCGCGCCGCCCGCGCCGCGGTGGCCGCGGCGACGCCGCGCGATGCGGCCGCCGCGCCGCCGGGGCGGCCCCCCGGACCAGCCCGGCCGCCGCGCTGGGCCAGCGCCGGCAGGGCCAGCGCCAGGGCGCAAACAACGGCGAGATGGAGGCGGGGGATGGGCATGATGAAACGCTGGGCTCCGGCGGGGCGCAACCTGCCCGCCGGAGCTGGCGCAGCCGCGCCATACGGGCCGCGGCTGAACTTGGGTGCAGGTTCGAGATCTCGGTTGGTCTGAGTGGCCTCCCCTGGCTGCTGGCAATTGGGCTGCCAAAACGGGCGCCGCGCCGCCGTCGGGCGGCGCGGCCGAATGGCGGACGCGGGTTAGCTGACCGCCAAGGTGTAGGTGAGCGTGGTGGTGTAGGTGTCCGCCGCGAAGTTGCCGCTGGACACGGTGTAGGTGATGTTGAACTGCTGGTTCTGCGCGTGCGTGGAAGCCGTGTTGGTGAACAACGTGGCGCCCGCCGAAGCCAGAGCCGCGCTGCCGACCAGGGTGCCGCTGCTGACGCTGCCGGCGGTGGTCAGAATCATGTCGGCATCCGGGATCACGTTGGCGGCGTTGCTGCCCACCATCGCGTCGGCGCCATTGCTGGAGGTGACGGTGATGCTGACCCCCGAGGTGCTGGTGCTGCCGGCGCGGTAGGAGAAGTTGACCTGCGTGGCGCCCGTGGTAGAAACCCAAGGCCCGAAGGTCGGACCGGTCAGATTGATGGTGCTGGCGCTGTTGATCACGCTCAGCGTGCCGGCTACGTTCAGGTTCAGCGCCAGGTTGGTGGTGCCCGTGGTTTGGGCCGAGAGCGGCGCGGCGGCCAAGCCTGCCATCACCACCAGGGCCAGAGTCGGAAGAAGAGATTTCAGTTTCATATCCAGTGTCCGTTTCCGCTGGTCCATCATCTCGGCCCAGCCTTTGCTGGTCATAAGGGCAACCCTGGGGCCAAAATCGCCGCCCTGTGCGGCCCGGCTGCAACCTTAGGCGTTTCTAAGGCTTGCAGGGGAGGGACAGGAAAAACCCTGTACTTGCCGCACCGCCGCGCGACGCCAAAAAACGTCGCTGCATGGACGGCTCATGGCCTGTACTCCCGCGCTCAGCCGCCAGGGCGGCGCTGGCGCGGGCATCGTTGGCGCTTTGCCGATGCCGATCGGGAGTGGCGGGTCCGGGGCCTTAAATGCACAGGGTTTTGCCCGTCCACACCGGCAGGGCGGGTAACACTACGTGCCCAGGCCGAGGGGACAGGGCCGGGGCCGGCCGTGGAATGGGGCGCTAGCGCAAGGCGGACGTGCGGCGGGTGTCGAGCGCACCCGTAGGGTAGCCGTCCCGGCTGCCCAGCAAAGCTGCCGTCCCAGCCGCCAAAAACAGACAGGCGAGGGCGCCCATCCCACCTGCTCCGCACTGGGCGGGCGGCAGCGGGAACAAGATATCGGCTCGCGCGAGGGCCGCGCCCGGCTGGGCCGCGAGGCGCGCGTGCGGGCAGGCCGTCAGGACGGGCCAGGTAGCCACGGCGGCGCGGGATTTGTCATAGTGGGACCAGCATCGTGACACCAGCACTGAGAAACCAGCATTGCGAAGCCAGCATCGTGAAGCCAGCATCGTGAAGCCAGCACCCTGAAGCCAGCACCGTGAAACCAGCGCGGCAGGCGCTGCGCCCGGGCAGAGATCCGAGGCCCCGCAACCGAGACCAATCGCATTCATCGCATCCATCGCATTCCGCGCCAAACTCCGCTCTTCTTTACGCCTAACCCGCAGCGCCGTTCTCTCCATGGCTTCCGCCTCCGCGCCCTCGACCGCAGCCTCATCCGCGCCGGCGGCGGTGCGCCTGCTGGCGGTGGACGACGAGCCGGAGATCTTGGCCTTGATCGCCGCCACGCTGGAGCCGATGACCGCCGGCGGCGATTTGGAGATCACCTCCGCCGCCGACGGCGCCGCCGCCTGGGAGGCGTTCGTCCGTCTGCGGCCGGGCATCGTTTTATTGGATCTGCGCCTGCCCGACGCCAACGGCATGGACCTGCTGGCGCGGATGCTGGCCGCCGATCCCGGCGTTCATGTCCTGCTGCTGACCGGCTATTACTCCACCGCCTCCGCGGTGGCGGCCATCCAGCGGGGCGCCAGCGATTATCTGGAAAAGCCCTTTTCCGTGGAGCGCCTGCGCGCCGCGGTCAGCGGGCTGGTGGAGGAAGCGGGACGGCGCCGGCAGAGCGGGGAGTTGCAGCGCGAGCTGGCGGCCCGCGCCGAGGTGGACGGCATGATCGCCTCCGGCCCGGCGATGCAGGAGGTGCTGGCCGCCATCCACCGCTACGGGCCGCATTTCAGCGCGGTGCTGGTGGAGGGGCCGACCGGCGCGGGCAAGGAGCTGGTGGCGCGGGCGCTGCACCGCCATGCCGGCCGCCGCGGGCCGATGGTGGTCGCCAACTGTTCCGCCATCGTCGAGAGCCTGTTCGAGGCGGAGATGTTCGGCCACGTCAAGGGCGCCTTCACCGGCGCCGGCAGCGACCGAGTAGGGCTGTTCGAAGCGGCCCACCAAGGGACGTTGTTTTTGGATGAGATCGGCGATCTGCCGCTGCCCATGCAGGCCAAACTGCTGCGCGCCATTCAGGAACGCCAGGTGCTGCGCGTCGGCTCGGTGACGCCGCGGGCGGTGGACGTGCGCATCATCGCCGCCACGCATCATGACTTATTGGTGCTGACGCGCACCGGACGGTTCCGCGAGGATCTGTACTACCGCCTCGCCGCGCTGCGCATCCCCGTGCCGCCGCTCGCCGAGCGGCGCGAGGATTTGCCGCTGCTGACGCGGCATTTTCTGGCCCGCTACTCCGCCGAGTACGGCAAGCCGCTGCGCGGGCTGACCCGCCGCGCGCAACTGGCCGTGGCGCGCTATGCCTGGCCGGGCAATATTCGCGAGCTGGAGAACGCCCTGGCAGCCGCCGCGTTGCACGCCGCCGCCGATTTCGTGGACGTGGACGATCTGCCGGAGGCGGTGCGCGCCCCCGCGCCACCCGGCGCCGATGCCGCTGCGCCGCTGCTGACGCTGGCCGAGATGGACCGCCGCTATGCGCGCCAAGCCGTGGCGGCGATGAATGGGAATAAGGTGCAGGCCGCCGCGGCCCTGGGCATTAGCCGCGCCACGCTGTACCGGCTGCTGCGGTCTCCGTCTGCAACGCAGCAATCGTAAGGCGGCCGTCCCGGCTGCCAATTTCCCCGCCGCGACCGCACCCGTAGGGTAGCCGTCCCGGCTGCCCAGCGAAGCTGCCGCCCTCGGCTGCCCAACGCCGACAGGCGAGGACGCCCATCCCACTGTCACCCCGCCGAGCGCACCCGTAGGGTAGCCGTCCCGGCTGCCGGAACCCGTCCTCGGCTGCCGAAACCCCTCGCGGCCGACGTTAGCTGACGGCCAGAGTATAGGTAAGCGTGACGCTTTGGCTCGGGGCCTGAGCCGGCGCTTGGTTTGCCGGCGCGGAATAGCGGATCAGAAAGCTTTGCCCCAGGCCGTGGGCTTCCGGCCCGCCCCGCCAGAGAACTACGGCGCCGGTGGCCGGGGATACATATTGCTGGCTGGCGGTGAAGGCGCCAAGCTGCGGCGCGGGACCGGAGAGGGACAAAAGAATGCCGGCTTGGCTGGCCGCCGTGGGATTTGCCGCTACCGTTAAGGCGGCGCCGCCGAACTGGCTGGCGCGATAGCTGAGCGTAACGATGGATGCGCCACCGGGCGTAGCCGTAATTGCCTGTCCGGAAGCGGCCGTGGCGCCATTCCAATTGGCGACTTGCAATACCGCCGCCGGACGCAGCGTCATGGCCAGCGGGGTGGAACGATTTTGGGCGTGGGCGGCGGGGGTTATCGCCGCCAACGCCAGCAACGCGGCCGGAGCCGCGAACCTCCATGTAAACCGCGAGGAAGCGCACCGCGACTTCAACCGCGAGGAAATGAATAACGAACGGAAGCGGAAACGGACGAACATTGGTGCTCCTCCGTAGTGCAGACGGAGCGCCAAAACGCCGTGCTAGCGCTTCATCCGGGGGTCGGTATCTATTTGATATTGCAGGACCTTATTTGGCAAGCGATTTCTAAGCCTGGGGCTCGTGTGGCAGAGTGTCTCAGGGGTGAGACAGTGGCTAGAATGCGGACACCAACCGGGCGGTCTGGCCATCAATGGATGGCCGCGACTGGCAGCCTATCGGCGGGGCTGGGCGGAAGGGTGACCGCGTGGCGCTGCGGCGCCTGGGCGCAGGCGGCGCGTCGCATTCACGCAAACGCGCGTGCCCGAGGCCCGCAGCGGCGCCGGCGCGGAACATTGCGCGGGGGGCCAGCCGCCGCGGGCCGGCTCCTTAGGCGGCTGGTCTCACAGCGATTTGGCGTACTCGATCAGCGGCATGCCGAAAAAATCCCGCACGACGCCGCTGCGCTGGTAGCCGTTGCGCTCATAGAAGCGCATGGCGCGGAGCAGGGGTTTGGTGGTGTCCAGCG
>JAKAUF010000204.1 GCA_021827785.1 Acidobacteriota bacterium
TCTTCCGCCGCTCCGATGCGGTGCCGGAGATCGCCGCATCGGCCATCGCCAATGGCGCCAAGATGCTGTGGCTCCAGGAAGGCGTCACGCATCCCGCCGCCGAGGCCCAGGCCCGCGCCGCCGGCCTCTTGGTCGTTGCCGACCGTTGTATCCTCAAGGCCCACCGTGCCCTCCGCCCGTAGGAGGGACCAACCGGCTGCCGGATGATTGGCCGGGCCTTTCACGCCCCCCTGCCGCTCCGGCTTATCATGGTTCTTCATCATGAGCGCTGCACTTGCCTGGACCTTGGTGTTTCATATCACCGGAATTGTCTTTTGGATCGGCGGCCTGCTGATGACCACGCAGGTGCTCGCCAGCGCCTCCCAGGAGGAGCCTAACGACGCCGCCGCCCGTGCCTGCCACCAGCGCACCGCGCAGCGCACGCTTCGCGCCATGGCCCATCCTGGCGCCATCATCACCCTCGCCAGCGGCGGCTTGTTGCTGTATCTGGCGGGCCGCCATGATCCGGCGTTCTTCCGTGCCGCCTGGCTCAACATCAAGCTGGCCATCGTCGCCGTCCTTTTGTGGCTGGACTGGCGCCTCTGGACCCGCGTCCGCGACCTCGACCACCGCCCCGCCGCGCGGAAGGACGCCAGCATGCTGCATGGCATCATCTCCGCGGCCTTCTTCGTCATCCTGATTCTGGTCTTCCTCAAGCCATGAGCGCAGCCCGCAGCGCCGGCGGCGGATCTCGCGCGGGGCGCATCGGCGCGTTCCTGCTCCCGGTGTTGGCGGCGGCAATGTGCGCTTCCGCCTGTCACCACGCTCCATCGCCGGCCCGGCTGCACCGCGGTCCGGCCACGCCCGTGGATCCGCAAACCGTCGGAGTCATCACCGGTTCGGTCCGATTTCGCGGCGTTCCCCCGTCCATGCCGCTTCTGGATATGAGCAGTTCGCCGGGCTGCCTGCCCGCCGGAGCTCCGCCGGTTCACGATCCGGCGGTCGTGGTCAATTCCAATGGCACGCTCCGCTGGGCCTTTGTCTACATCGCCAAGGGCCTCAAGGGCTGGAACTTCGATCCTCCCTCCCGTCCCGCCGATCTGGTCCAGCAGGGCTGCCAATTTCGCCCTCATGTTTTGGGCCTGATGGCTGGTCAGCCGCTGCGCATCCTGACCCGCGATAGCGTGCCGCACAATGTGCACGCCGCGCCGCGCCGGAACCCCCCTTGGAACATCTCCATGCTGCCCGGCGCCGCGCCGGTCCTGGAGCAATTCAACCATTCTGAAGTCATGATTCCGGTGGAGTGCAATGTGCACTCGTGGATGCACGCCTTCATCGGCGTGGTGAACAATCCCTATTTCGCCGTCACCGGACGCCGCGGCTCCTTCCAGCTGCGCAACGTTCCTCCTGGCCGTTACACCCTGGCCGTCTGGCAGCAGCGATACGGTTTTCGCCGCCGGCAGGTGGACGTTTTGCCCCGCCAGCACGTCCGCGTCGTCTTTACCTATCACCCCCCCGCCGGCGGCTAGCCCCTGCCATGGACCTGTACCGCGTCATTCTCTATCTTTGCTCGGCGGCCGTGGTGGTCATCATCGCCTGGCGCTGGCTCCGCCCCCGCCCCCGGCTGGGCCGCGCCCGCATGATCAATGAGTTGATTTGGACCGCCATTCCGGCGCTGGTCCTGCTGTGGCTCATCTTCCGCCATTAACCCGCCCAATCGCCCCGGCCCAACCGCTACCGCCCCCGCCTCCGCCTCCGCTCGCCGTCCGTGCTGGCCGCACCTGTGGGGCGCAAAACATCCAGTTTCGCTTCTGGTCCAGGCAGGCCCGGGGCCAGCCCATGCTAAGTGAACAAAACAAAAGACTTGGTTCACTTGGCGTTTCCAAAAAATGGGGCGCCCATGCGCCTTTTTGGAGTGTGGTTGGATGCGGCTTGGCTCGGCGCCGGAGCTGATGCCCGGGCCCCGATTGGCCGCAGTGCCGCATTGATAGGCGCGGGCCCCAGCCCCGCCGCTGGCGGGGCGTCCCGCTTACGCGCCCGGCTGGGCCGGGGACCCCGTCCGCCCCGGCCCAGCCCGCGCGTCGCTCCACCCCAACGCGCACCGCTGCGCGTTGGGGCCCCCGGCTTTGGGGGCCGCGCCGCTTCTCTTGCCGGGGGCTGGCCGCAGCCTATTTCTGCGCGCCGTAGGCGCGCAGGGAGTCTCGCGGCCCTCCCGCACCTGCTTTGCCCCCCGGGCAAAAGGCCCAGCCCCCGCGCAATGCGTGCGCCGCAGAACCGCCATTTTTGGTCGCGGCATGTCACAATGTTTAGTTCCAGCTTGCTGCTGGGTTGGAACGGGCCGCCCGCGCAGCCGGCCCAGCGCCCCGATGTCGTCCCCTGCCCTGACTCAATCTTCCTCCTCCTTGCCCGCTCCGGACACTGGTTACAGTCCTGCGCTCAGCGCCTACACCCGCATTTTGGCGGCGCTGACGTTCATCCTGCTGGGCGCGGGCGCCCTGACCGTCGCAAAAGGCGCTGGACTGTCCATTCCCGATTGGCCGCTGGCGTTTCATCGCTTGGTGCCACCGTATGTCGGCAATATTCGCTTCGAGTACACCCACCGCGTAATCGCCGGCGTGGTCAGCCTGATGACCGTGGGCCTGGCCGTTTGGCTGTGGGTCGCGGACCGCCGCCGCTGGATGCGGTGGCTGGGAATCGCCGCGCTGTTGGGGGTCATTCTCCAGGCCATCCTGGGCGGCTTGACGGTGTTGGATTTTCAGCCCCCCTGGCTGACGGCCTTTCATGCCTCATTGGCGCAATTGTTTTTCCTCACCACCGTCGCCCTCGCCATCTTCACCGGCCGCCATTGGCGCACCCCCGCCGAACCTCGGGACGACGCCTCGCCGGGGGTATTTCGCTTGGCCGTCATCACCACCGCCGTCATCTTGCTGCAAATCATTTTCGGTGGCGCCTACCGGCACGACGCACTCCCGCTGTGGCCGCACCTGGCCGGCGCCGCTGCCGTGACCATCACGGTCCTTTGGACCGCGTCGGTGGCGCTGCGCCGTCATAAGGATCTGGCCGCGCTGCGCCGCCCGGTGCGCTGGCTGGTGGCCGTGCTCGGCTTGCAGTTGGTCTTGGGACTGAACATCTATCTCATCAGCCGCGCGACCTTGTCCTTGCCGCAGGCGCCGGAAGCCAGCGTCGTCGGCGCCATTGCCCATCTTCTCGGCGGGGCGGCGCTGTTCGCCACATCCCTGTTCGTGGCCCTGCGCGCGCGCCAGCATCTGCGCGCCCCGCGGGCGTCCGGCGCCCGCACCGCCTCGCGAGCCGTGGAAGCGTGAAACAAACCACCCCCAAGCCGGCGCAAATTACCTGGCACCGCTTGCCCGCCGTGCCCCACCACTGGGATCAGGCCCGCGCCTTGCTGTCGCCTTGCCTGGCGCTGACCAAACCGCGCGTGACGGTGCTGGTCACGCTGACCGCGCTGGCCGCCTGTTATGTCGGCGAGCAGGGGCCGGTTGGCTGGCAACGGCTGGCGTTTTTGACCTTGGGCACCGCCCTTCTGGCCAGCGGCACCGCGGCCCTGAATCAACTCTGGGAGTGGCGCAGTGACGCCTTGATGCGCCGCACGCAGTTGCGCCCCCTGCCGACGGGCCAACTCCGCCCGCCGGCGGCGCTGGCCGTGGGGTTGGCGCTTATGGGCCTGGGGCTCGCGGCATTGGCTTGGCAGGTGAACGCCCTCAGTGCCGGATTGGGCGCCGCCACCGCCGCCGTCTATCTGCTCATCTATACCCCCCTCAAGTACCGCTCGCCACTGAGCACGGTGATTGGCGCGCTGCCCGGCGGCGGCCCGATATTGATGGGCTGGGCGGCGGCGCAGAACCGCTTGGACGCCGGCGCCTGGATCTTATTCGGCATTCAGTTCTTGTGGCAGTTCCCGCATTTTCTCGCTATCGCCGAGCTGTGCCGCGAGGACTATCAGAAAGTTGGCATTCGCATGTTGCCGGTGCTCGATGCCGGGGGCGAGGAAAGCGGCCGTCAGATCATGCTCTACAGCCTGGCGCTGCTGCCCGTCAGCCTGCTGCCCGCCGTCTATGGCATCGCCGGCACGGCATACTTGCTGGTGGCGGCGGCCTTGGGCGCGTGGTTCCTTTGGGTGGGCATCGGCTCGGCGCGGGACAAGACCCGGAAAGCGGCGCGGCGCTTGCTGCGCGCTTCGGTCATCTATTTGCCCTTGTTGTTCCTCGCCATGATGTGGAACAAGCGATGACGCGCCGGAGGCGCTCATACTGGAATTAAAGGGGAATCGCGCAACCATGGCCTTCGCCGTCGAAGTCGAAAACATTGGGCATTGCTACGGGGAGCTGCGCGCCCTGGCGGGCGTCAGCTTCGCCGTCGGCGACGGCGAAATCTTCGGGCTGCTCGGGCCCAACGGCGGCGGCAAGAGCACGTTGTTTCGCATCCTGTCCACGCTGATGCGGCCGCAGGAGGGTACGGCCCGCGTCGGCGGCTACGATCTGTTGCGCGAACCCGACCTGGTTCGCCGCTGCCTCGGCGTGGTTTTCCAGGCCTCCAGTTTGGATCTC
>JAKAUF010000297.1 GCA_021827785.1 Acidobacteriota bacterium
CCGCCATCGCCAGCAACTGGCGCAGCGAGGAACTCTGCGAGGCCTATTTGCGCCGCCACAAAATCGCCGGCATCGCGGAACTCGATACCCGCGCCCTGGTGCGGCATCTGCGGGAACGCGGCGCCTTGCGCGGAGTCATCGCCGCGGCCACGGCATCCGCGGATGAGTTGATCGCCCAGGCGCGGCAAGTCCCATCCATGCTGGGGCGGGATCTGGCCCGCGCCGTCAGCACCGCGGAACCCTACCGTTTCACCGCTCCGCCCGCCGGTCCGGAAGACGCGCCGCGTCTCCGCGTGGTCGCGTTCGACTTCGGCATCAAGCGCAACATCCTGCGCCAATTGGCGGAGCGGGGTTGCGATGTGACTGTGGTTCCCGCCACCACCACGGCCGAGGATGCGCTCAGCCTCCGCCCCGACGGCGTCTTCCTTTCCAACGGCCCCGGCGATCCCGATCCCTGCGGCTACGCCCATGACGCCATCCGCCAAATGCTTGGCCGCGTGCCCATCTTCGGCATCTGCCTGGGGCACCAGTTGATCGGCCGCGCGCTCGGCGCCAAGACCTACAAGCTGAAGTTTGGCCACCATGGCGGCAACCATCCGGTGCGCCGCTCCGCCACCGGGCGGGTCGAAATCACCGCCCATAACCACAACTTCGCCGTGGACGCCGATACCTTGCCGCCCGAAGCCGAGCCGACCCACTGGGATCTGAACGACCAGACCCTGGAGGGACTGCGCCACCGTTCCCTGCCGCTCTTTAGCGTGCAATACCATCCCGAGGCCGCTCCCGGCCCTCACGACTCTCACTATCTGTTTGACGAATTCGTCCGCCTGATGCGCGGGCCGAGCCGCTAATTTCCCGATGCCCCGCCGCGACGATTTAAAAAAGATCCTGATCCTCGGCTCCGGTCCGATCATCATCGGCCAAGCCTGCGAGTTTGACTACTCCGGCGCCCAGGCCTGCAAGGCGCTGAAGGCCGATGGCTACCAGGTGGTGCTCATCAACTCCAATCCGGCCACCATCATGACCGACCCGGAGCTGGCCCACCGCACCTACATCGAACCGCTGACCCGCGAGTACGCCGCCGAGATCCTGCGCCGGGAGGCCGGCCCGGGCGTCGCGCTCCTGCCCACCGTCGGTGGCCAGACCGCCCTCAACCTCGCCGTCGAACTGGCCGACGCCGGCGACTTGGAGCGCTACGGCGTCGAACTGATCGGCGCCAATCTGCACGCCATCAAGAAGGCGGAAGACCGGCTCTTGTTCAAGGACGCCATGCAGCGCCTGGGGCTGGAAAGCGCCCGCTCCCGGCTGGTCAATAATCTCCGCGACGGCCTGGACTTCGCCCAGGAATGCGGCTTTCCCGTCATCATTCGCCCGTCGTTCACCCTCGGCGGCACCGGCGGCGGCTTGGCCTACAACCGCGAGGAGTTCACCGACATCCTGGCGCGCGGCCTGGATCTTTCTCCCGTGCATGAATGCCTGGTCGAGGCCAGCGTCTTGGGATGGAAAGAGTTCGAACTGGAGGTCGTGCGCGACGCCGCCGACAACGTCATCATCATCTGTTCCATCGAGAACTTCGATCCCATGGGCGTGCACACCGGCGACTCGATCACCGTCGCTCCCGCCCAAACGCTCACCGACCGGGAATACCAGCGCATGCGCGACGCCGCGCTGGCCATCATCCGGGAGATCGGCGTGGACACCGGCGGCTCCAACATCCAATTCGCCCTCGATCCCAAAACCGGCCGCATGATCGTGATCGAGATGAACCCGCGCGTCTCGCGCTCCTCCGCGCTGGCGTCCAAGGCCACGGGGTTCCCCATCGCCAAGATCGCCGCCCGCCTCGCCGTCGGCTATCGTCTCGACGAGATCACCAACGACATCACCCAAAAGACGCCCGCTTGTTTTGAGCCGACCCTGGATTACGTCGTCGTCAAGATTCCCAAGTGGCAGTTCGAGAAGTTTCCCGGCGCGGACCCCACCCTGGGCCCGCAGATGAAATCCGTCGGCGAAGTCATGGCCATCGGCCGCACCTTCAAGGAGGCGCTGCTGAAAGGCGTGCGCTCGTTGGAAACCGGCCGCCGCCGCGGCCAACTGGAGGTGGATCCGCGCCTGGCGATGGCCCGCTTGGTCACGCCGCATCCGGATCGCCTCACCTACCTGCGCCACGCCTTCGTCCAGGGCATGAGCCTCGATGAGGCCCATCGCGCCACCAACATTGATCCCTGGTTCCTGCGCCAACTGCAAGATATCGCGGCATTGGAACGGCAAATCGCCGGCAATCCCAGCCCGGAGCCCGGCCTGCTGCGCCAGGCCAAGCGCGCCGGCCTCAGTGACGCCCGCCTGGCCGCCCTCACCGGCGCCGAGGAAGCCGACATCCGCGCCCGCCGCCACGCCGCCCGGCTGCTGCCCGTCTACAAGCGCGTGGACACTTGCGCCGCCGAATTCGCCTCCTACACGCCCTACCTCTACTCCACCTATGAGGAGGAGGACGAGGCTCAGCCCACGCCCCGCCCCAAGATCGCCATCCTCGGCAGCGGCCCTAATCGCATCGGCCAGGGCATCGAGTTCGATTATTGCTGCTGCCACGCCGCCTATGCGTTGCGCGAGCGCGGCTTCGAGACGGTGATGATCAACTGCAATCCCGAGACCGTCTCCACCGACTACGACACCAGCGACCGGCTCTATTTCGAACCCCTCACCTTCGAGGATGTCTCCTGCGTGCTGGAGCATGAGCATGTGGACGGCGTCATCGTGCAGTTCGGCGGCCAAACACCGCTCAATCTGGCCCTGCCGCTGGAACGCGCGGGCGTTCGCATCATCGGCACGCCGCCCGATGCCATTGACCTGGCCGAGGACCGCCGCCGCTTCGGCGCCTTGCTGGACCGGCTCGGCATCCCGCAGCCGGAAAACGGCACCGCCACCACCGTGGCCGAGGCCGTCGAGGTCGCCGCCCGCATCGGCTATCCCGTCCTCGTCCGCCCGTCCTATGTGCTGGGCGGACGCGCCATGGCCATCGTCTATGAACGGGAGCAGTTGGAACGCTACATGCGCGAGGCCACGGAATATTCCCAGGCCCGCCCGGTGCTGATTGACCGCTTCTTGGAGGACGCCGTCGAAGTGGACGTGGATGCCCTCGCCGACGGCGACGACGTGGTCATCGGCGGCATCATGGAGCACATTGAGGAAGCCGGCATCCACTCCGGCGACAGCTCCTGCGTCCTTCCTCCCTTCAGCCTCAGTGCCGAGCAGCGCAATCTGCTGCGCGATTACACCGTCCGCCTCTGCCGGGAAATTGGCGTCCTAGGGCTGATGAACGTGCAGTACGCCATCGCCCTTGGGCCGCGGGGCCAGCGCCAAGTCTACGTCCTGGAGGTCAACCCCCGCGCTTCCCGCACGGTGCCCTTCGTCAGCAAGGCCACCGGCGTGCCGCTGGCCAAAATCGCCGCGCTGTTGATGACCGGCAGCGTCCCCGCCGCCCGCCAGCCCGCCATCCCGGCCGGCGCCGCGCCGCCTGCACCCAAGCTGCGCGATTTCTTCCCCCCCGAAATCCTCGCCGCCCACATGCTGCCGCTGGGCGACCGCTTCTGCGTCAAAAGCCCGGTCTTTCCGTGGAGCAAGTTCTCCGGCGCCGATCCCGTCCTGGGGCCCGAAATGCATTCCACCGGCGAGGTCATGGGTGTGGCTCCCTCCTTGGGCGAGGCATTCGCCAAGGCCCAGATCGCCGCCGGCCAGCGCCTGCCCACCAGCGGCGCCGCTTTTATCAGCGTGCGCGACCGCGACAAACTCAAGGCGGTGGAAATGGCCCGCCAACTGGTGAAACTCGGCTTCACCTTGGCGGCCACCCGCGGCACCGCCGAGGCCCTCAGTGCCGCCGGCCTGCCGGTCGAATCCGTCTTTAAGGTTAAGGAAGGCCGGCCCAACGTGGTGGACTTGATCAAAGGCGGCCGCGTCGCTCTGATTATCAACACCCCAGCGGGCATGGAACCCTTCTTCGACGAAAAGGCCATTCGCCGTGCCGCGGTCATCTACCGCGTTCCCACCATCACCACCATCGCCGCCGCCCAAGCGGCGGTGGAGGCCATTACCGCCCTCAGCTCCGCCTCCGGCCCCTCCGTTTACGTCTTGCAGGAAATGCACGCGCGCGACCGCGCCGCTTTTTCGGTTCGCTGACGTTGGCCGGGCGACGCCCGCCAGGCGCCGCGCCCAAGCGACCCCGGATCGAGGCGGTTGGGCCTTCTCGCCGCAACGCTTGCGGGCCGCCCAGGCTCGGCCTCCGCTAGGGAATGCGGGACGCCCCGCCGCGGGCGGGGCTGGGGCCCGCGCCCAGCGAACGACGCGCGGGCGGGGCTGGGGCGGACGGGGTCCCCAGCCCGCCCCGCGCGGCAAGCGGGACGCCCCGCCGCAGGCGGGGCTGGGGCCCGCGCCCAGCAATGAATGCTATGCTCCCGCCGCCAGCGGCGGCCGGACCACGCGAATCGCGCCGCCGCTGCCCACCTGCCGCCACACGGGCAG
>JAKAUF010000269.1 GCA_021827785.1 Acidobacteriota bacterium
GGCCTCGCGCCGCTTGGTTCTCGCCCCGCTCGAATGGCACGCTGGTGAGCCCGACCGGCGGATTCGCCACAGGGCGGGTGGGGCATTGATAGGCGCGGGCCCCAGCCCCGCCTGCGGCGGGGCGTCCCGCATTGACCGTCGCGGGGCATTGCCCCGCTTTGACCAGCGCGGGGCGGAGCCCGGCTTTGCGCTTGGCGCGGCGCGAAGCGCCGCTTTGGGCTTGGCGCGGCGCGGAGCGCCGCTTTGGGCTTGGCGCGGCGCGGAGCGCCGCTTTGGCGCCGCCAGGTAGTGCGCCGCTTCCTTGGCCGGGGCAGGACCGCAGCTTTTCCGCGCCTGTTTTTGGCCTCCGGCCAAAAGTCGCCCCCCGCGATTCGCCGTGGCGGGGGCCGGCATAACAGCGTGGCGCGATGGTGCAGCCAACGCGCGGGCAGGGCGGATCGTCTAACACTTTTTGCCCGTGCCCAGGTAAACGACAACGACGGCGCCGCTGCCGCCTGTTTTGCCGCCGGGCCCGCGAGGGCGCGGCGGTGATGGGCGACCGGCAACCGCCGGCGCTGGAGGCGCGTGACGGCGTGCCGCAGCGAAGTTCGCCGGCTGGCGGATGATGGCGCGGGCGCGGGACTATGCGTATCGCGCTGATCGCCCCTCCATTCATACCGGTACCGCCGCCCCGTTATGGCGGCACCGAGCTATTTATCGCCAACCTCGCCAGCGGCCTCCGCCGCCTGGGACACCAGCCGGTGGTATACGCGAACGGTGAATCGCGGCCGGCAGGGGAGTTGCGGTACTGGTTTCCGCGCATGGAATGGCCCATCCATGAGGACCTGCACGCGAGCTTGAAGGATTTGGCGCATTGCAGTTGGGCCTGCCGGGATGCCCCCGCGGATTGCGACGTCATTCACCTGAACAACGCGCCGGGTCTGGCCTTCACGCGCTTTCTGGAGCAGCCCGTGGTGTACACGCTGCACCATCCGTACACCCCGCCGCTTTCGCGCTTCTACGATCATTTTCCGCGGGTGCGATATGTCGCCATCAGCCGGGCCCAGGCGGCCCGAGAGAAGGGGCTGAATGGGCTCACCGTGGTGCATCACGGCTTGGACGCGGAGCAGTACCGGCTGGGAACCGGGCGACGCTCCTACCTTTGCACCATGGGCCGGATTTCGCCGATTAAGGGCACGCATCAGGCCATCGCCGTGGCCAAGCGAGCGGGCATCCCGCTCAAGATTGCCGGGGAGATCCAGCCGATCTTCCAGGAATATTGGGAAACACGGATTCGGCCGCAGGTGGACGGGCGATTTATTGAATATGTCGGCGAGGTCGGACTCAAGGAGAAAAACGAACTGCTGGGCGGAGCACGGGCGTTTTTGTTCCCGATCGATTGGGAAGAGCCCTTCGGCCTGGTGATGATCGAGGCCATGGCCTGCGGCGCCCCGGTGCTGGCCTTTCACCGCGGTTCGGCGCCGGAAGTGGTGCGAAACGGAGAATCCGGGTGGATCTGCGCTGGGGTGGAAGAGATGGCGGCGCGGGCGGCGGAACTCGCCATCAACCCCTGCCGCTGCCGTGCCTATTGCCAGCGGCATTTCGGGGTGGAAGAGATGGCGCGAGGTTATCTGCGCGTGTATCAGCCGGAAGGCGAGGTCGCGCCGGCCGCGGCGGAACCGGCGCCCGCGGCGGCCTAGTGGGCCGGGACCGGAACAGCGCAAGTGCCGCTGCGCCAAGCGGGGCGCCCGGGCGGGCATCCCGGCAGGTGAATCGGGGTTCAGGGTGGGGATGAGTGCCGAGGTCCAGGGTGCGCCGCGCGCCGCGGCAGGGGCAGGGATGGATGTCGGTGGCGCGCCGGCCGCGCCGGGAGCACCGGTGACGGCGGGCGCCGGCAGCGCCGAGCCCGAGGCGGCGGCCGCAGCGCCGACGGGGAGCGAGCCGCCGCGGCGGATCAACAATTTGAGCCTATTGGACGGCAAGACGTTCTCCGCCACCACGGTGTCCGGAGACATATCCCCCGCCCATGCCGGCGACGTCGGGCTGTTCCACCGCGACACGCGCTTCCTCAGCTATTTGGAACTGGTGGTGGACGGACATCGCACCGTGGTGCTGTCGTCCAGCACGCAAGGCAACCTGTATGCGCAAATCGAGCTGGCGACCAGCACGCTGGTGCTGCGCGACGGTGGCGCGCCGGAGAACAACCTGCACGTGCGGCGCGAACAGGTGATGGCGGGACATTTCTATGAGCGGGTGACGGCGGAGAACTTCAACTTGCAGCCGGTGGAGATCACGCTGGAGTGGCGCTTCGACGCGGATTTCGCCGATGTGTTCCAGGTGCGGGGGATGCGGGTGCGGCCGAAGGGCCGGCAGCGCGAGCCCGAGGTGACCGCCGACGGGGTGATCTTCGCCTATGACGGCCAGGACGGCATCCACCGGCGCACGGTGCTGCGCTTCGATCCGCCGCCGGAAACGGCGGAGGCGCGGCGGGCGGTTTTCCAAATTCGGCTGAATCCACGGGAACGGCGGCAGATTCTGCTGATCATCACGCCGGAGACCGAGGGCGACCCGGTGCGGGCGACCGCGGGCTTCAGCGCCGCGCTGTTGGACCGGCGGCGGCAGCTGGAGGCGTTTTGCCGGGAATCCACGCAGTTTGAATCCTCTGACGACGTTTTCGACGCCTGCATGGCGACCGCGGTCAGCGATTTCTTCGCGCTCCGCATCCCCTTCGCCGCGCGGGCGCATCCAGCGATGGGCGGGGGCGGGGCGGACAACGGCGCGGGCGGCGGCGCGGGCGGTAACCGCTCGCGCGAAGGCGAGATCATCGCCGCCGGCATTCCCTGGTTCGCCACGGTGTTCGGCCGCGACTCGCTGATCGCCGCCTATCAGTCGCTGCTGCTGCGGCCGCAACTGGCGCGGGCGACGCTGCGGTTCCTGGCGCGATGGCAGGGACGGAAGGTGGATGACTGGCGGGACGAACAGCCGGGAAAAATTCTGCATGAGTTCCGGGAAGGCGAGCTGACGCGCAGCGGCGAAGTGCCGCATGCGCCGTATTACGGTTCGGTGGACAGCACGCCGCTGTTTTTGATCGTGCTGGGCGAAATGTTCCAATGGACCGGGGACCGCGAGCTGCTGGAGGAGCTCTTGCCGGCGGCGCGGGCGGCGCTGAACTGGATCGAGCAATACGGCGACCTGGACGGCGATGGATTCGTCGAGTACCAGCGGCGCTCGCCGGGCGGGCTCGACAACCAGGGCTGGAAGGATTCCCACGATTCCAATCTGCACCGCGACGGGCGGCCCGAGCCGGGGCCGATCGCGCTTTGCGAGGTGCAGGGCTATTGCTACGACGCCCGCTATCGCTGGTCGCGGCTGCTGCGCATCCTGGGGGACGCGGCCACGGCGGACCGGGTGCGGCGCGAGGCCACGGAATTGGCGCATCGCTTCGAGCGGGCATTCTGGCTGCCGCGCCAGGGCTACTACGCCATGTCGCTGGACGGCGGCAAACAGCCGCAGGAGGTGATTAGCTCCAACGCCGGACACCTGTTATGGAGCCGGATCATTGGGCAGGACCGGGCGCGCCAGGTGGCCAGCCGGATGATGCGGACGGAGATGTTCACGGGCTGGGGCGTTCGCACGCTGGCGGCGGATGAGCCGACCTACAATCCGCTCAGCTACCACCGCGGCTCGGTGTGGCCGCACGACAACTCGCTGCTCGGACTGGGCCTGGCGTTCTATGAGCAGAAGGATGCGCTGATCCGCATCGTCACCGGCCTGTTTCAGGCGGCGCGGCACTTTCGCGATCTGCGGCTGCCGGAGCTGTTCGTCGGGGCGCAGCGGCGGGAGTTCGACATGCCGGTGCACTATCCCGTGTCCTGCTCGCCGCAGGCTTGGGCCTCCGGGGCGATGTTCTTGCTGCTGACCGCCTTGTTGGGACTGCGGCCGGACGCGGGCAGAAAAGAGCTGCGGGTAGTGAATCCGGTGCTGCCGGAATGGCTGGATTGGCTGCGCGTGCGCAATATGCGGATCGGCCAGTCGCTGGTCAGCCTGGAGTTCACGCGGCGCGGTCAGCGGGCATTTTGCAGCGTATTGGATGTCCAAGGCGACCGGCTGGCGATCTCGGTGGACTTCACGAAGCGGGGATGAAGCGAGCGTTGCTTGGCGCGGGCCAGCGCGGCTGCCCACCCCAATGCGCACCGCTGCGCGTTGGCGACCCCGGCTTTGGGAGCCGCGCCGCTTCGCCTGCTGGGGGCGGGCCGCAGCGATTGCCAGCGCGCCAGCGGCGCTGGGGAACTTCGCGGCCTTTCCGCGCCTGGTTTGCTCCCCGAGCAAAAGGCGCCGCCCCCGCGAGTCGCCGAAGCATGTGGCGAGACGGGGCCGGGCTATAGGCCGAAATGGAGCAGGATGACGGCCAGGACGAGGGTGGCGATCGCAATGGGAGCGCCGACGCGGAGATAGCGCCAGAAGCCGATGTTGGCGGCGGGGCGGGCGCCCTCGACGACG
>JAKAUF010000343.1 GCA_021827785.1 Acidobacteriota bacterium
TCTGCGCGGAGGTGCAAATCGAGGGGCTGCCCGGTCGGGTCTTTCCCGCCCGTGTCTTGCGCGTCTCCGGGCTTCAGGGCAACGTTTTCTCCCCCGGCCAAAGCGAAACCTGCGTGCTGGCGCTGCGCGGCAGCGATCCGGCGCTGCGCCCCGGCATGGACGCGCGGGCGCGCATCGTCCTCAGCCAAATGCGCCATGTGCTCTGGGCGCCGGCCGAGGCGCTCTTTCGCCAAAACGGCAAGTCCATCGTCTATGTGCGGCATGGCGGCGCCTTTTCGCCCCAGCCGGTGAAGGTGCTGCGCCAGGGCGCCACGCGCGTCGCCATCGCCGGCGTCGCGGCGGGCGCCGTCATCGCCCTCGGCAATCCCCTCGCCGCTGGAAAGGCGCAGCCATGAGCCCGCAAGGCGTACTCGGCCCTTCAAATCCCCCGCCGGGCGGAGCTGTTGGCGCGGGCCGGCCCGCCGCGTCTTGGCGCCGCTACCTCGGCGACCTGGCGCTGGCCGGAGAGAATTTGGCGGCGCAAAAGGTCCGCACCGCGCTCACCGCCTTGGGGATGATCTTCGGCGTCGGCGCGGTGATCGGCATGCTGGCCATCGGCGCCGGCGCGCGCCAGCAGTCCCTGGAGATGATCGCCCGCATGGGCCTGCACAACCTGCTGGTCAACTCCATTCCCGCCACCAGCCAGGCGCAGTTGCAGCGCCGCCGCCGGTTGTCGCACGGCCTGGATGACAGCGATCTCCGCGTGCTGCAAGCCGATGTCCCCAGCGTGCGGTGGATCTCGCCGCGGCGGGAGATGCGGCCGCAGGGCCTGCTGCCCGCCCCCAGCGGGCCCTTGCCGGAGGTGCTGGGCGTGGTGCCGGCCTATGCCCGCATTCATGGCCTGCGCCTCGCCTCCGGCCGCTTTTTTGACGCGACGGACCAGGCCGCGGGCGCGGCGGTCTGCGTTCTCGGCTCGGCGGCCAAGGTGGAACTGCTGGGTTATGGCCCAGCGTTGGGCAAATATCTGAAGTTCAACAGCGCCTGGTGGCGCGTCGTCGGCGTCCTGCGGCAGCAGGCGCAGCTGCCCGGCAGCGGCGGCGCCGACCTGAACGACGCCATCTACACCCCCATCTCCGCCTTCCAATACCGCGTTTGGGACGCCAACTTCAGCTTCAAGGATCCGCTCGACGGCATTGATATCGCGCTCGGTTCCAGCGCCAACGTCACCCGCGCGGCGGCCGTGGCCCGCGCCATCCTCAATTCCACGCATCACGGCGTCGCCGATTTCCGCGTCGTCGTCCCCGCCGCCCTTCTGGCCGAGCAGGCGCGCACGCAGCGCATCTTCACCCTGGTCATGGTCGCCATCGCCGCCATTTCCCTGCTGGTCGGCGGTATCGGCATCATGAACATCGTGCTCGCCACGGTGCTGGAGCGCACCCGGGAGATCGGCGTGCGCCGCGCCACCGGCGCCACGCGCGGCGATATCCTGCGCCAGTTCCTGATCGAATCGGTTTTGATTTCCTTCACCGGCGGCGCCATCGGCGTCGGCTTCGGCGTAGCGCTGTCGCGGCTGATCGCCTGGGCCGCGGGCTGGGAAACCATCGTCAATGGCGGCTCCATCGCCATCGCCTTCGGCGTGTCCGTCGCCGTCGGCGTCATCTTCGGCTTATATCCCGCCCGCCAAGCCGCGCGCATTCATCCCATAGACGCCCTGCGATACGAGTAATAGACGCCCTGCGTTATGAGTATTAGACGCCCTGCGTTAGGAGTAAGGACTAGCCGCTCGCGGTACATCGCGCCGCCGGCGGTCGGTGCTTCCAGGGCGGACGGGGATACGCGGCCCTCAGGGAGTTCGCGGCCGCAGGGCGGCGCCCTCGGCTGCCGCGCCTACTTGCGCCGCGCGATTTCGGCCAGCACCTTCCGCGCCTCCGGCAAGCTCACGCCGCAGTCCGGGTCCTCGACCCGGCAGTTCGCCAGAGAATATTCGCAGCCGCCGCAGGTGCAGCGCATGGAGTTGAGCTTGGCCAGCGCCTCTTCCCGCTGCTTGGGCGTCAGCTTCTTGAACGCGGCGATCAGCCCGGGTATCTGCGTCGTGCCCACCGGGCCGTTGGGGTTCATTTCGTTCACCCGGACGATCTCGCCGCCGAAGGGCAGGCCCAGCAAGGCGCGAATCACCGCGTTGAACTCCGCGTAGCTGTGCAGCCCAACATCCCGCTGCACGATCTGCCCCTGGCGGTCAATCACGAAGGTCGTCGGCACCGCCGGCACCGCGCCGAACTTCGCCTGAATGGCGTTGGTGGCCATCACCACCGGATAGTTGATGCCCAGCCGGCGGGCGAAGGCCGCGACCTGGGCGGCCGGGGTCTCATCAATGGACAAGCCGATCACCTGGATCCGGCCCTGGTATTGCCGTTGCAGCTGTTCGAACTCCGGAATCTCCATGCGGCACGGCCCGCACCAGGTGGCCCAAAAGTTCAGCAGCACCACCTTGCCGCGCAATGCCTGCAGATGAATCGCCCGTCCCCCGACCGTCACCAGGTGCATCGCCGGCGTGGCCATGGGCTTTTTGAATAGCACCACCTCCATGCCCGCCGCCCGCGCCGCCGGAGCGGTGGCCAGCAGCGCGCAGCACAGCGCCAGTGCAGCCAGAATCCCGGGCCGCGCCCAGCGTGCGTTGCGATTGTCCCAATGCCGTTCGCTCATGCCCTCTATTGTAAGCTCCACCGCAGGCGGCGGCCCGCGAGGGCTGCCCCGCCGCAGGCGGGGCGGGAGCCCGCGCCGATCAACGGCTGGGCGGAGGCCGAGGGGCGCGGGGGCTCCGCCTGAAGCCCGCCTGAAGGCTCCTTGGCGGGGGTTGACAAGCCGTCAGGCGGGCGGACAATCGGGTTAGGGCAATTCGTTCCACTGTCCCGTAGGAGGCTCGTGATGTACCGTCTCCGCCTGGCCTTTCCCGCCGTCGTCGCCGTCCTGTTGGCCGCCGCCGTCTCCTGGGCCGCCGCCCCGCCGGCAGCCCGCAAATCCGCGGCATCGCCGCTGTCGCATATTCGTATCGTTCGCGTCAGCCTGGCGCGGCAGGCGCAGGTCGAGATGGCCGCCGGCGCCGCTTGGCGCCGCGCCTTGCCCAACATGCCCATCACCCAGGGCGAAGCCCTGCGCACCGGCGCCAGCGGCCGCGCCGAGGTGGAGTTCGAGGACGGTTCCACCGTCCGCCTCATCCCCAACAGCAAAGTCGTTTTTCAGCAACTGGCGCTGTCGCCGCGGGGCGTTCGGCTGAATGGCGTGGCGTTGCTGCGCGGCACGGCGTTCTTCTCCCTGCACCCCAAGGACAGCCAAGCCTTCCGCGCCATTTTTCCCCAGGGCGTGGCCACCGTTCCCCGCAAGAAAGCCGAGTTCCAGATCACCGTCAATGGCCGGCAATCCCGCCTCCAGATGCTGGGCGGCCATAGCGAAGTCGCCGCCGCCGGCCAGCCCTACCGCCTCAAGAAAGGCGATCTGCTGACCCTCGACGAACAGGCTCCCGCCGAGTTGACCAAAGCCAAGGCCAACTCCGCCTGGGACAAATGGAACCATCACCGCGATCAGGTGATGGAAGTTGACGCCTCGCGCCGCGGCCACGACTTCAACGGCGATGCATGGTATGGCATGGGTATGCTCAGCGCCTACGGCAACTGGGACGGCAATCTCTGGTATCCCTCCGGCATGCCGATGGGCTGGAATCCGTACATGGACGGCATGTGGTTCTTCGATCCCACCATGGGATATATGTGGGACTCGTTCTATCCCTGGGGCTGGGCGCCGTTCCATTACGGGCAGTGGATGGACACCGCCATGGGCTGGGCCTGGTCGCCGATGGGCGGCATGATGTTTGAGCCCTACCCCATGGCCCTCTACACCGGTGGCGGCTCCATGGCCCTGCCGCCCCGCCCGCCGGCGCCCCCGGTGGCTCTGCACCGCGCTCCAGTCGCGGGCATCACCCTGGTGCGCAGCGGCGGCATCACCGCTCCCACCCGCATTCTGGCCACGCCCGCCTGGAACGCCATGCAGGCGCGCATCGCCGCCGCGGGCCGTACACAGGTGGCCCTGCGCACCGCCGCTCGCAGTGGCCGCTACAACCGCGCCCAAATGAATGCCCTGCGGCTGGCGGTCCACACCCAACGTCAGGATCTGCAACGGCAGCGGCAGGCGGTGTGGATGCAGCAGCAGGAGCAGGCCTATCGCCGCGGCCAAATGCCGCGCGCCTTCGGCATGCGTCCCAGCGTTCGTGGCGGTCCCGGGCCGATGGGCGCGCCCCGCATGGGCGGCCCCGCCCGCATGCCGATGGGTGGCGCTCCCATGGGCGAACCGAGCATGGGTCCTTCGATGGGCGGCGGCGTGCCGCATGGCGGCGGCATCCGCCATTAGCCGCCGGTCCGCGGAGCTTAGCAGCCGGACGCGGTGCGTCCAAGACCGGGCGAAACGCCGCGGCTAGTCCGGATCCGTGGCGGCGA
>JAKAUF010000049.1 GCA_021827785.1 Acidobacteriota bacterium
CGCCTCGCAAATCCTGGAACAACCTGGCGGGGCAAAGCGTATAGTGGGCTGAACCGCACATCGGCAACGGAGACGCCCTATGTTCTGCAACCGCTGTGGCCAGCAACTAGAACCCAACGCAGCCTTCTGCCCGCAATGCGGGCAGCCCGCGCCGGTCGAGCGCGGCGCGGCAGCCCCGCCTCCTACCGCGCGCGTAGCGGCGCCAGCGACCGGCATCGCGCCGGTCGGCCGCGTGCGCCGTCATTTGAGCGCCATGGGCGTGCTGCTGCTGATTCTCGGGATTTTGCGCTTGCCAGCCGGCTTGATCCTGTTCGGCGTAATGCAGGTGCACAACATGCCGTGGATGCACTATATGGGGATGCCTTGGGCGGGCCTGGCCGGGGCGTTCATTAGCGGCATTGGCCTGTGGATTCTGGCCAGCGCGGCCCTTTCTATTGTCGCGGGCGTCGGCTTATTGCAGCGGGCCGCCTGGGCGCGGATGACCGCCATCGTCGCCGCCATCGTGCTGCTGCCGGATCTGCCGTTTGGCACCGCGCTGGGCATTTACGTGCTGGTCATCTTGCTGGGCGACGCCGCCGAAAGCGAATGGGCCGGCTTGAGCGCCGCCCGCGTCCCCGCGCGCTAGCTTCACGCACCGCCCCAGGCGCGGCATTGCCTGGCGCAGGCCCCAGCGCGGCTGCGCCGCGGGGCGCCTACGCGATCTTGATGATCTTGCGCTTGATGGCGTACTGCACCAGTTGCGCCTTGTTGTGGATATCCAGCTTGCGCATCAGGTTGAACTTGTGCGCCTCCACGGTCTTGATGGACAGATCCAAACGGGCGGCGATCTCCTTCACCGATAATCCCTCCGCCAGCAGCTTCAGGATCTCCCGCTCCCGGGGCGTGAGCGTGCTCAGCCGCGGCTTGAACCGCTCCTCGGGCCGCCGGCAGCGGAGATCCTCGACCAGGCGCGCCAAGATCGGCGGGCTCAGGTACTTCCCTCCCCGGCGGATTTCACGAATGGCCAAAATGAGCTGCTCGGCCGGCGCGTCTTTCAGCAGGTAACCGGAGCCTCCGGCTTCGAGGCATTCCGCCAGGTAATCCTCATCGTCGTACATCGTCAAGAACAGCGCCTTGAGTTCTGGACGTTCCTTGCGCATCCGGCGCACGGCTTCAAAGCTGGACAGCCCGGGCATGCCGATGTCCATGATCACCAGATCGGGGCGCAGCGCGCGCGCCTGCTCGACCGCCTCTTCGGCGTTGCGCGCTTCACCCACCACCTCCAAATCCAGCTCGGCGGAGATCAGGTTGCGCAGGCCTTGGCGGAACAAAGTGTGGTCGTCGGTGAGAAGAATGCGAGATCGAGACATGAGAAAAAATGGAAAAAAATGAAGGTGGAAAAAATGAATCAGGAGAATGAAGTCGTCGTCGCGGGAAGAAATGAAAAGGACAATGGATTAGGCGTGCGCCGCCATGGCCATGCCGGCCGGGGGATCCGAAGGCTCAGTCACCGCCGCGGATTCCGGCCAAGGAATCGTCGCTTCGAGCGTCAGGCCGCCTCCGGGCGTGGCTGCTAAATGAAACTCGCCGCCCGCCAGCTCGACGCGTTCGCGCATCGCCTCTAGGCCGAAGCCGACGGTCTCGGACGATGCGCCTAAGCCCCGGCCATCATCCGCTAAATGGAGCCGGAGCTGCCCCGCCGCCGCGGTGATCGCCAATTCGACGTGGTGCGCGTGCGCGTGGCGGGCGATATTCGTCAGGCCCTCCTGGACCCAGCGAAACGCCAAGGTCTCCAATTCTCGCGGGGGCCGGACCGGCAGGCGCAGACGCAGGCGCACGGGCAGGCCGTGGGCGCGTTCGAAATCCGCGGCCTGCCGCCGTACGGCGGCGGCCAATCCTCCGCCGAGGCCCAGCGGCGTCAAATCCCGAATGATGCGCCGCAGTTCGCGGATGCCGGCGTCCACGCTGGCCAAGCCTTGGGCAATTGGAGCTTCGGCCGGGCCGCCGGCGACCTGCCGCCGCGCCATCTCCAGATGCAGGCGGGTGGCCATCATCACCTGACCGGCGGCATCGTGCAGATCCCGGCTGATCCGGCGGCGCTCGTTTTCCTGGGCGCGGAGCAGTTCCCGCGACAGCCGCCGCACCCGCCCATGGCTGGCGGCCAGGGATTCCATCAGGCGGGCGCGCTCGATCGCCAGGCTGGAACGGCGGGCGAAGGCCAGCAGCAGGGCGCGCTCCTGCGGCAGGCACTCATACACGCGATCGAAGTCCACGTGCAGAATGCCGAACGCGGGCGGCTCTTCCTGGCCCGCTCTTGCGCCCATGCCGGCGCCGCGCGCGGCGCGCCGCCGCAGCGGACCGTGCAGCAGCGGCGCCGCCCAGATGGTCTTGACCTCCAGCGTGCGGAAGTAGGGCTGCGCCACGGCGGGATCGTTCGCCGCGTCCAAAATGAACCCCGGTTGCCGGGCGGAAAACATACCGCGAAAAAACCGGCCCGGGCGAATATCGCGCAGCAGCAGCCGGCGGTCCACGCCGTACAGCGCGGCGTATTCCACTCCGCCATCCGGCGTCGCCAGCAAGAGGCCGCCCCAGCGGGCCGCGAAGGCTCGCGCGGCGAGGGCCAGCAGCCGCTCCAATAGATCGTGGAGATTGCGCGCCTCCAACTCCGCATCCAGCACCCCCAGCAAGGCATGCAACGCTCCCCGCTGCACTTCGTCATAGGCGCGCACGGCACGCGAGTACACGGCTTGCTGGAAGTGATTGAGCGCGGCGGCCGCCTCGCGGGAGCGGCCGGGAAAATAGTGCGCCAGCAGCGGCTCGGCCGCGGCGGCCTGCGAGCGCAAGCCTTCGCCAATGGCGTGCAGCGGCACGCCAAGTTTGGCCAAGCGGCGAGCGGCATAATCCACGCTCTCGGCGTAGGCCGCGAAGTTCCGGGCGGCAAGCAGCGGGAGCCCGCCATCCAGCAGCAGCCGGCCCACCACCGGCGTCGCCGCGCGGGACAGTCCAGGCGGCAGCCGGCGACGCCAGCGCTCGCTCAGCTCCGCGCTGTGCGGCTGGAGGCGGACGGCCAACTCGGCGATTGCACGCCGCGACGCGCCGTTCAGAAACGGGGCTCGCCCCTTGGTGGAAATAATGGACCCCCTCAAACAACCAACTGCTTTGCCCTGAGTATAACAGCCGAGCGGAAATGAGGGAAATCCAGGACACACTCCACGGCGCCCATCGGCGGCGCCACGCACCTCGGCCCGGCGCCCCGGCCCGGCACTTCGGCCCGGCGCCCCGGCCCGGCACTTCGGCCCGGCACCTCGAATGGCGGGCGCGCGATGACGGGCGCGGGCTCCAGCCCCGCCGTGGGCGGGGCGTTCCGCTTTCCCGCTGACTGGCCGCGCCCGGCAACCCCGCCGCGCCCGCGCCGCCCACGGCCGCCGCCCATCCCGCCGGCAAGGCGATGTCCAGCACCGGATCGCCGTTGGGCCTGCTGGTGCTGCTGGGCGCCGGGGTCGTCGGCGCCGGCGCCGGCGGCGCACTGAAGCGCCGGGCCGCCAGGAGCCGCGGCTAAGGTCGCAACCAGCGGCTGCCGCCGTATGCTGAAGTTTGGCGGAAATGGACATCCCGGCCAGCGGTGGCGAGTGGGCGTACGCGCCGCCGCGTTGGCTGCGGTCGGGGCATATCAACACCATTGCCTCCTTTTTCTGGCGGCGAAGAGCGGAGTTGCCGGCGCCGCGGGACCAACGGCTGCCGGTCGCCCCGGGTGTGGAACTTTTATTGCGATGCCATTGGCAGGCGGCGCCCGCGCCGGCGCTGCTGTTGCTGCACGGACTGGAAGGCGACAGCGACGTCGGCTACATGCGCACCATGGCGGCCAAGGCGTGGCGCCGCGGCTGGCATGCGATCCGCATGAACGTCCGCGGCTGCGGGGACTCCGAGCCGGGGTCCGAGACGCTATACAACTCCGGCTTGAGCGGCGACCTGGCGCGGGCGGTCGAATGGGCGGCGGCGCAAGCGCAGGTAACCGGCGTGGCGCTCTGCGGCTTTTCCATGGGCGGCAACACGGTACTGAAATACCTGGGCGAGCAGGGCGCAGGCGCCCCGGCGGCGCTGCGTGCGGGCGCGGTGGTATCGGCCTGTTTGGATTTAGCCGCCAGCGCCGATGCCCTGCACCGTCCCGCCTGCCGCATCTATGAGGCGAGATTCTTGCGGCGGTTGCGGGATCGCGTGCGGCGCTTGGAGGCGCGGCATCCCGACGGCCTGCCCCTCCACCGGCTGCGCGAGATCCGCTCCATCCGCGACTTCGACGACGTCGTCATCGCTCCGCGGTTCGGCTACCGCGACGCCGCGGATTATTATTACCGCGCCAGCGCGGCACGCGTGCTGGAGCGCATCGCCCGGCCCACCTTGGTGCTGCACGCCGAAGACGACCCGTTTATCGTGGTGACGGCGGATTCGCGGCGGGCCATGGCCGCCAATCCGCGGATTGGGTTC
>JAKAUF010000174.1 GCA_021827785.1 Acidobacteriota bacterium
GCGCGGCGGAGGCGGGGCGAACGGAAAAGCGCGAACGGCCGGCGCCGGTGGAGAAGTCGCAATGATTTTGTCGTACCCAGTGCGGGTCCTGTGCCTGGCTTTGGCGGCGGGCTTTCTGCTCCATGCCGCGCTGATGCTGCTGCTGCGGGTGGCCGCGCCATGGCTGCGCCGCCATGCCGAGCGCATGGCGCCCGCCGGAGCGGCGCGGTGGGTCTTCGCCTGGCGGCTGGCGCCGCTGGCGGTGACGGCGCTGGGGGTGGGAGGCATTGGGCTGCCAGTCTATTTGCGCTTTGAGCCGTTTGGCCTGGCGGAGCACGTGAACCCGGGCTTTTTGGCCGCCGGCGCCTTGGGCGCATTCCTCTGCGCCCTGGCGCTGGCGCGGTGGGGCCGGGCGGCGTGGGCGCTGCGGCGCTTGGCTGGTGAGTGCCGCCGCGGCGGCAGCCCGCTGCTGGCGGGCGCGGACAATGGGCTCGGCGCCGAGGCTTCGGCTGGAGCCTGGGCGGTGCGTTCGGCGGCGCCGTTCGTGGTGCTGGCCGGTTTGCGGCGGCCGCGCGTGGTCATTTCCACCGCGGCGCTGGAACGGCTGACCCCGGCACAACTGGATATGGCGCTGCGCCACGAAGAGGCGCATCGCGGCGCGGGTGATTGCTGGCGGCGCTGGCTGTTCTTGGTTTTGCCCGACGTCCTGCCGGGAGTGCATTGGCGCGGTCCGGAACGCCTGTGGACGCGGTATTCGGAGTGGGCCGCCGATCAAACCGCGGTGGCGGGCCAGCCGTGGCGGGCGGTGCATTTGGCGGAGGCGTTGGTCGCCGTCGGCCGCGGAACCTCGCCCCAGGCGCCGCTCGGCGCCATGGTCACCGGCCTGGCCAATGACGGCGCGGAACTGGCCGACCGCGTGGATCGCCTGCTGGCCGGGCAGGCCGTGACGGCGGCGCCGCATTGCCCCCTGCCGCGCTGGATTTGGCCCGCCGCCGGCGCGCTCCTCACCGCCGCCGCCGTCTACGCCCTGCCCCACGCCACGGCGCTGTATCCCCTCCTCGAACGCCTGGTGCGGTAGGAGCCGACTTCAAAACTCCCGGCGTTGAATCAACCCGGGGCGCCGAGAACGCAGCGGCAATAGGCGCGCACTTGATTCGGCGTCCGGTCCGAATCCAGCAGGCCCGCTGCTCGCGGCGGATGGCCCGCCCCGATTCCAGCGCACGCTCGATCGCCTCAGCCTGCTGGATGGCCGCGTAGGCGTAAGCAACCACGGAGTCGTGCTGGACAAACGGATGATCGCCGCTGCGCAGGGTAACGAGGGTTTCTGATCGGGCTCGCCTGGTGGTGATTGCTGACGACAACGGCCTCACCCGCCGCCAGTGGAGTGACCACCACCCACAGATGGAGCGGCGCATCCTCGGCTGCCGGCCAGGAACGTGTCCCCTAGGCGGAGCATTCAGATGCGGCCGCTCAGAATGTCCCGCCCGGATTGGGCAGAATCCAGCTCGGCCAGGACCGCCTGAATTTCCGCTTCCGTCCAGCCTTCGCCCTGGAGAATCTCCCGAATCGAGATCGGAAGGGCGCTGCCGCGCGGGTCGCGCCACTCCGGCAGCTCGTGCATGATGCGAACGAGTTCCCACCGGTTCTTGCCGCCGTATTGCGCGAACACCTCGCGCAGGAGCTGCTCCTCGGCCGGAGACAAAAGGTCGGTGGCCGCCGGCTCGCCGCGAAGTTCGATCTCATAATCGCCCAGCGGCGGCGATATATGCTTTGCCCACGCTGGTTTCGGCAGATCCTCGACGACCAACCGGTAGGCATTACTGGGCACCGGACCTTGGTCCATGGCAACATACCGGTCCCAGGTGATCGGGATGCCCCACCGCAACAGCGCTTCGCGATCCGCCAGGTACAGGAGCTTCAGCAGCTTCAGGTAGTGCATGCGCCCGCCCCGCAATTGCAGCAGCAGACATGCGGCCTGGGTGGCTTTGGCTTCGTCGAAGCGGGATTCGATAGGCGAGGGACGGCTTTGAATGAGGCGCCGGGGCCTCGCCGGGGACGCCGGCGGAAGAGACCAAACCCTGGCCAAGCATAGCAGACCCCCATTCCCGGGGAAGCGGTGCGTCCACCGCGCGCTAGCGTCCAGCCCGGCGGGCCAGGGGGAAACGGAGCGGAGGATTGCGGTGGGAAGCGCGCGGCTGGCAGCGCCAGGCTAGGGGTTACGGTGGTGCCGCAGAAGGGACTCGAACCCCCACTCCGTTGCCGGAACATGGACCTGAACCATGCGCGTCTGCCAATTCCGCCACTGCGGCACTGATTTCTAAGCTTAGCAGGGTTTTGGCGGGCAGCCGCGGGGGCGCGGCGCACGCTGAAGGGCAGACGCAAACGGCGGGGCGTTCCACGCGGCGGCGAGGGCGCACTGGGCGGGGCGGGCTGCATCGCGACGCGGCCGGAGGTGAACCCGCGGCTTGGCGCGAGCGAGCAGCGGCTAACCGGCGGTGGGCTTTTTGGCGCGCTGGCGGTGGGCGGGGGCGGATTGGACGGGCTGGGCCGCAACTTCGCCCGCGGCGGCGGCGGGCAGCTCGAGCTGGAAGCGGGCGCCGTGGCCCGGCTCGCTGCGCAGGGTGAGGTTGCCGCCATGGGTGAGGGCGATGCGCTGCGCGCCGCTGAGGCCCAAGCCGGTGCCGCGGGGCTTGGTGGTGTGGTAGGGCAAGAAGATTTTGCTCTGCTCGTCCAAGGGAATGCCGGGGCCGGTGTCCTGGATCCAGCAGATGGCGCGGTCGCCGCGGCGCTCGGTTTGCACGGTGACCCGGCCGGGCTGGTCGCCGATGGCCTCGAAGGCGTTGAGCAGCAGATTGGTCAGGGCGCGGCGCAGATCCACGGCGCTGCCGCGCACCGGGGGCGGCTGGCCATAGTGGGGTTCGACCTTCAAGTTGTGGCGCTGGCGCCAGAGCGGCGCGGTCAGCTCGATCGCCTGGCGCACGACCTCGTTGAGATCGAGCACGGTCATCTCGCTTTCGCCGCCGGCGAGATATTCGCGCAGGCGGGCGACGGTTTCCCGGCCGCTGCGCACGGCGTTGTGGAGCATTTCACGGTAGCGGCGGCGCTCGCTCTCCGGGCGGCCCTCCATCAAGCCCAGCACCGCGTCGGCCTTCTGCACCACGGCCAGGATGTTATTGAAGTCGTGGGTGATGCCGGCGGCCATGCGCCCCATGGCTTCATGCTTTTCCAGCTCGGTCATGCGCCGCTCCATGGCGGCGAGGTCGGAGATATCGCTAACCAAAAGAAGCACGCCGGCGGCCTTTTGCGCCGAGTCGCGCAAGGGCGTGGCGCTGGCGAGGGCATCCACGCGGCGGCCGCTTGCGGGGTCGTCAAAGCCGCCGCGGACGATTCCGCTGCTTTGGCCGGCGAGGGCCCGTTGCAACACTTCGATATCGCCGTGCTCGGTATGGTAGGGGCGGACGAGGTCGCGCAGGATCACCGCCGAACGGCCCAGCAATTCCTCCGGACGCCGGCCAAGGAGGCGGAAGGCGGCGGCGTTGGCGTCCACCAAGCGGAGGCTGGTGTCGAAAACGAACGCCGCTTCCGACATGGCGGCCAGCAACTGGCGCAGATGCTCGCGCCCGCCGACCTCGCGCGATTGGCTGGCGCGGCGCAGTTCGAAAAGCCAGACCAAGAGCAGGCCGGCGATGAGGACGATCGTTTCGTTTTCCCAAGCGAACCGCTCGGCCAGGGCGACGGAGATGCGCGGGACGATGACCAGGCGATAGGCCGCCGAAGCGGCGACGCTGAGCCCCACGGCCGTCAACCCGCTGGTCAGCCCAAAGAAATAATCCGCGAAGAAGATGCCGGGCAGAAACAGGAGCAGGGCGAACTGGCGGTCGCCGTTGGAGACCAACAGCAGCAGAAAACCGGCGGCGGCAACGGCCACGGCTGTGGCGATGCCGAGCAACTGAGAACGCCAATGCATGTGCGCAACGACGCGGGAATGAAGCGGGAACGGCGGCGGGCGGGGGCGCTGCCTATAGTCTAGCGCCGGGACGGGCCGCGGCGTGGCGGCGGGCGCGGCGGCCGCGGACGGGAAGGATCACGGCGGGGTTGCTCCGGTCCGAACTCCTGCGTGGACCGGAGCCGATGGCGCGGGGGCGGAACGGCTACGCAACGGGGGCGGCGCTGAGCTCGGCTTGCTCGTGGGCGTGATAGGAGCTGCGCACCAGCGGGCCGGATTCGACGTGGCGAAAGCCCATGGCCAGGCCGGCGCGTTTGAGCTCCGCGAATTCCGTGGGCGAATAGAGGCGCTTGACGGGCAAATGATCCCGCGATGGCCGCAGATATTGGCCTAAAGTCAAAATGTCGCAGCCGGTGGCTTGCAAAGTTTGCAGCGTGGACAGCAGCTCGCTCTGGCTTTCGCCCAGGCCGAGCATGAGCCCCGTCTTGGCGATCATGCGTGGGGCGATACGCTTGACGTT
>JAKAUF010000248.1 GCA_021827785.1 Acidobacteriota bacterium
CAGCACAAAGCCGGCCGGCGGGGAACTGGCGCTGCGGGCAGTGTCGGATTGGCTCATGCGATGCCTCCAGGTATCTTCAGTATTCCATTGCAGCTAGTCGGGTTAGTGATGGCGCGGATCAACGCCGAAAATTTTCAATGATGCCGGCGGCGCCCATGCCTCCGCCGACGCACATGGTCACCAGCCCATAGCGCGCGCGGCGGCGGGCGAGCTCGGCCAGAATGCTAGCCGTCAATTTGGCGCCGGTGCAGCCGAGGGGATGGCCCAGGGCGATCGCTCCGCCGTTGACGTTCACCCGCGCCGGATCCAAACCCGCGGCGGCGATTACCGCCAGGCTCTGCGCCGCGAACGCCTCATTGAGCTCGATCACATCCAGATCCGCGAGGGTCAGTCCCGCCCGCGCGAGCGCCTTGGGAATGGCCGCCACCGGCCCGATGCCCATCAGCGCCGGGTCCACGCCGGCGGTGGCATAGGCGACCAAGCGCCCCAGGGGCTGAAGGTTTCGCCGCGCCGCTTCGGCGGCGGAGAGCAGCAGCACCGCCGCCGCCCCGTCGCTCATCTGGGAGCTGTTGCCCGCCGTCACCTGCCCGCGCGCATGAAACGCCGGCTTCAAAGCCGCCAGCGCCGCCAGCGAGGTGTCCGCCCGCGGCCCCTCGTCGCGCTCAAAGCGGATCTCCCGCCAGCCGCCGCGCGCGGCGGCGTCCGGCACGCGGGTGGGCACGGCGATGGTCTCCTCGGCGAAACGCCCCGCCGCCAGCGCCGCCAGCGCCTTGCGGTGGCTGGCCAAGGCGAAGTCATCGGCGGCTTCGCGCGTGATGCCGTATTTCACCGCGACGCGTTCCGCCGTCAGCCCCATGCTCAAATAGCTTTCCGGATGATGCGCCACGAGCCACGGGTTCGCGGCGATTTTGTGCCCGCCCATCGGGATCAGGCTCATGCTCTCCGTGCCGCCCGCCAGCGCCGCCTGGCCGCCGCCGGCGCGAATGCGCTCACTGGCTTGGGCGATGGCTTCCAGCCCGGAAGCGCAAAACCGGTTCACCGTCATCGCCGCCACGGAAACGGGCAGCTCGGCGCGCAGCGCCGCGATTCGCGCCACGTTCATCCCTTGTTCCGCCTCCGGCATGGCGCAGCCCAGCACTACGTCTTCCACCGCCTCGGGTGGATACTCCGCCCGCCGCAGGGCCTCGCGCAGCACCAGGGCGGCCAAATCGTCGGGCCGGGTATGCGCCAGGCTGCCCCGGAACGCGCGTCCCACGGGCGTCCGCACCGCGGAGACGATCACCGCCTCCGGTTGCGCCGGCGCCGCTGTCTGGCGGGTGGGCGATGGCGCACCGCCGCGGGGGGAGGGAGCTTGGGGTGCGCGCGGTTTGGCCATGGCTAATTCCGCAGCGGCTTGCCGGTCTGGAGCGTGTGCCGAATGCGCTCCTGCGTCTTCGCTTCGCCGCACAAGGACAAAAACGTCTCCCGTTCCAGCTCCAGCCAGCGCTGCTCCGGCAATAGAATTCCCGCCGGCGCATCGCCGCCGCAGAGCACCGCAGCGAGTTTGCCCGCCAAGTGCTGTTCGTAGTCGGTGATGTACTCCGCTTGCCGCATCAGGTAGGCGCCCATCTCCAGCGTAGCCCGCACGTTCGGTCCTGGCGCCGCGACCGCCGTCGGTCCCGGCGGCGCGTATCCCTCATCCGCCAGCCTCCGCGCCTCCGCTTTGGCGACGGCAATCAGGCGGTCGCGATTGGGCACGATCACGTCGCCCGGGCGCAGAAAGCCCAAGCGCCGCGCCTCTTCCGCCGAGGTCGCCACCTTCGCCAGGGCCATGGTCTCGAAAACGGCGCGGATGGCCTCTTGCCGCGGCAAACTTTCCGATCCCGGGCCGGCCGCCCGCAGCGCCTCGGCGGAGGCCATCGCCCGTCGCGCCATCGCCGCGGATCCGCCGCCGGCGGGAATCAGCCCCACCCCGACCTCGACCAGCCCGCAATACGTCTCCGCCGCCGCCACGACTTCCGCCGCATGCAGCATCACCTCGCAGCCGCCGCCCAGCGCCATTTGGAAGGGCGCCGCGACCACCGGCCGCGGCGAATGGCGGATCGCCTGCGTCATCCCCTGAAACGCCCGCACGGCCAAATCCACCTCGTCCCAGTCGTCTTCCTGGATCGCCATCAGCAGCAGCAATAGGTTGGCGCCGACGGAGAAATTCTCGCCTTCGTTGGCGATCACCCACGCCTCGAACGGCGAGTCACGCGCGGTCAGCGCGGCCGTCGTCAGGCGCAGAATGTCCTCACCGATGGCGTTCATTTTGGAATGGAACTCGATGCAGCCGACGCCATCGCCCAAATCCAGCAAACTCGCCCCCGCGTTCTGCTGGACCACGCCGTTTGCCTTCCGGATCACCTCCAGCCGCAGCACACCCGGGGGATCGGCGGGCGGCGGCGCCGCCGCGCTTGCCGCCCGGCGCGCCTGCGCCCAGGCCGGCAGCGGCTCCCCTTCCTTTTCCATCCGCTCCGCCACCGCGTCAAATCCCGCGGCTTCCCACAGTTCGAACGGGCCCAGCGCCCAGTTGAAGCCCCAGCGCATGGCTTGGTCAATCTGCCAGGGCTCATCGGCGATTTCCGGAATTCGCGCCGCCGTATACCGCCAAACGGAACTCAGCAGCCGCCACAAGAACTGCCCGGCGGCATCCGGGCTGCGCAATACCTCCTGCAACCGACTCGGCAAGTCCTCCCGCGTCTTGGCCAACTCGAGGGCAGGGAAGCGCGCCTTCCGCCGCGGCCGGTATTGCAGGCTGGCCAAATCCAGCGCCAGGATTTCGCGCTCCCCTTGCGCGTTCCGCTCGCCTTTCTTGTAGAAGCCCTGCCCGCTTTTGTCCCCCAGCCAGCCGCGCTGGATCATTTCCTGGAAATAATCCGGCAGGCGGAAGATTTCCCTGGCCTCATCGTGCGGCAGATTCTCGTACGCATTCGCCACCACGTGGGCCAGCAGGTCCAGCCCGACCAGATCCGCGGTTCGGAACGTCGCCGATTTCGGCCAGCCCAGCACCGGTCCCGTCAGCGCGTCTACCTGCTCGACGGTCAACCCCATTTCCGCCATCAACTGCAATGTCCGCATCAAGGAGAAGGTCCCAATGCGGTTGGCGATGAAGTTCGGCGTGTCTTTCGCCCGCACCACCCCTTTGCCCAGCCGCTGGTCCACGAAGGCCAGTAGCCGGGACATCACCGCCTGATCCGTCTCCGGGCCGGGTATGGCCTCCAGCAGGCGCATGTAGCGCGGGGGATTAAAGAAGTGGGTTCCGAACCAGCGCCGCTTCACCTCCGCCGGCAACTCCGCGCCGACCGCCGCGACCGGCAAACCGCTGGTGTTGGTCGTGAGTGGCGCGTCGGGTTTGAGGAATGGAACGATGGTTTTCAGTAACTGGCGCTTGGCGGACAGATCCTCAATAATCGCTTCAATTACCCAATCCGCCTCCGCCAAACGCCCCAGGTCCGCTTCCAAGCTTCCGGTGCGAATGCGCTGAGCGTAGTCCGGTACGTAGAACGGAGCCGGCTTCGACTCGGCCGCCGCCTTCAAACCCGCCGCAGCCCGGTCCCCGAGGTCCAACAGGTCCACCGCCAGTCCGGCGTTGGCCAAATGGGCGGCAATGCGCGCTCCCATCACCCCCGCGCCCAAAACGGCCGCCCGCTGGAAGGGCCGGTTGGACACAAGCTGGGGTGAACCCGTCAGTTGGGGGTCAGCGGCGTTCATTGCCTAACCTTCCAAGCTGCGCTTGGGCCGGGCTTCTGTCAACTCCGCAGGTTGCCGGTGAGTGACTGAGGGCACAAACGGAACCGGCCTCGTCTCGCGCGGGCCGCGCCATTTGCTCGGGGAGCAAAGCGGGCGCGGAAAGGCCGCGAAATTCCGCAGGGCGGCCCGCGCCAAGCAATAGAGCAAGGGCGCCGGCAAGACGCTTCCGGACTGTTCGCGACCATGGGGCGCGCGGCATCGCGTCCCATGGCGGATTGCGGCGTGGTGATGGCGCGGTGGCAGGTCAGACTCTGGGGTGGGTGGAGGGATTTGAACCCTCGACTTCTGGAGCCACAATCCAGCGCTCTGCCAGCTGAGCTACACCCACCGTAAAACGGGAAAATCGGGCCGCGAAATGGGCCCAGGACGCTGGATCAGTATAGCATTCGCGCCCCGAAACCAGCGCCGGGCGGGCGCCGCTTCTCTTGCGTCTGCGGCCTGCGGCGTTCTTTCGCGCGCCTTAGGCTAGCGGGCGGTTTCGCGGGCTTCACGAGCGCACTTTGCCCCCAGGGCAAACGACGCGATCTCCACCATGAGGAACACGGAATTGGCCCCGCGTTTAGCCGGTGGCAGGGCGGCAAGGAGAAGCAGGATTCCGGCCCGGCGGACGCCGCGG
>JAKAUF010000196.1 GCA_021827785.1 Acidobacteriota bacterium
CCGATCTGACCGCATGGCGCCAGGGCTGGCGGAGCGGATGCGTCAGGCGGGGGCGGCGGCCACGCCGATGGCCTGGCTGTCGCGCGGCGTCTGCGGCGTTTGCGGCGCCTGCTTGATTCTCAACCTGCCCGGCAGTCCGCGCGGCGCGGCGCAAAGCTTGCAGGCGGTCATCGGCCTGCTGCCGCACGCCGCGGCGCTGCTGCGCGGCCAGACGGAGCACGCGTAGAGTCCGAGAGACGCGGAAACGCTGGACCGGCCGCACCCGGTCCTGGCTAGGCCGCAGCCCGTCGCCGGCAGCGGGCCTGCTCGTATACTCGAAGTAGATGGAACCATTGCGGGCGATTCGGCCGCGTTTGCAGGCCCTGTTGGGGCCGGATGGCGTGGTGGCGGACGCGCTGGGCCGGATGCTGTACGAATACGACGGCGGGGTGGACCGGGGCGAGCCGGACCTGGTGGTGTTTCCGCGCAGCCGGGATGAGGTGATCGCCGTCCTGCGGCTGGCGCGGGAGCACGGCTTGGCGATCATTCCCCGCGGCGCGGGCACGGGGCTGAGCGGCGGGGCGGTGGCGCGGGACGGGGGCATCATCTTGTCGCTAAACCGCATGCGGAAAATCTTGTCGGTCGAGGTCGAGAACCAGCGGGCGCGGGTCGAGCCGGGGGTGGTGAACCTGGAACTGTCCGAGCGCATCAGCGGCACGGGATTTTATTTCGTTCCCGATCCTTCCAGCCAGAAGGCCTGCACCATCGGCGGGAACGTGGCCGAAAACAGCGGCGGACCGCATACGCTGGCCTATGGCGTTACCGTGAACCACGTGACCGGGCTGGAAGTGGTGCTGGCCGACGGCGAGGTGCTGCGCACCGGCGGCATGGCGCCGGACATGCCCGGCTATGACCTGACGGGCTTGATGGTCGGCTCGGAGGGGACGCTGGGCGTGGTGACGGCGGTGACGGTGAAGCTGACGCGGAAGCCGGAGGCGGTGCGGACGCTGCTGGCGATTTATGACCAGGTGGACCGGGCGGCGGAGACGGTGAGCGCGATCACGGCGGCGGGCATTACGCCGGCGGCGCTGGAGATGCTGGACGGTTTCACGCTGCGGGCCGTGGAGGCGGCGGTGCAGGCGGGCTATCCGCTGGATTCCGCGGCGGTGCTGCTGATCGAGATCGAGGGCGTGCAGGAGGAAGCTGCCGAGCACGCGGCGGCGGTGGAGGCGGTTTGCCGCCAAGCCGGGGCGCGCGAAGTCCGGCAGGCGCGGGACGCGGCGGAGCGCGGGCGGCTGTGGGCGGGACGGAAGCAGGCGTTTGGCGCGATGGGGCGGATCTGCGCGAATTTTTACGTCATGGACGGCGTCATTCCGCGCACGCGCGTGGGCCCGGTGCTGCGCGGCATTGAAGCCATCGGGCAGCGGCGTGGGCTGCGCATCGGGAATATTTTTCACGCCGGCGACGGGAATCTGCACCCGTTGGTGTTCTTTGATGGGCGGCAGCCGGGACAGTTGGAGCTGGCGCGGGAGGCCAGCCGGGAAATTATTCAGCTGTGCGTCGAGCAGGGCGGTTCGATCACCGGCGAGCACGGCGTGGGGATGGAAAAAGACGAATTGATGCCGCTGATCTTCAGCGAGGCGGATCTGGACTTCATGCGCTGGCTGAAGCAGGCGTTCAATCCGGACGGGAGGCTGAATCCGGGCAAGATGCTGCCCACCTACAAGAGCTGCCGGGAGACGGCGCTGGCCACGCGGCCGGAGCTGGGGAAGACCATCGAGGCGCGGCCATGAGCGCGGCGGCATGGGCGACGTGGGAGCGGCGGCTGGGGGCGGAGGGCTTCGCCTGGGACGCGGGGATGGCGGTGGCGCGGCCCAGTGACGTGGAGCAAACCGCGGCGGTGGTGCGGTGGGCGGGGGAAGAGGGCATTCAGATCCTAGTGGGGCAGGGCGGCAGCAACGCGGGCGCGAACGCCGCCGGCCCGGAGGCCGGAGCGCCGGCAGCGGCGAACGGCGGTGATACGCACGGCGACGGCCGGACGGCCGCGAATGGCGCGGGGGCGGCGAGCTCCGCCGCCGCAGCGGCGCCGCGGCGGGCGCTGCGCTTGGATCTGTGCCGGATGCGGCGGCTGCGGTTTTACGAGCCGGGGGATTTGACCGGCGGCTGGGACGCGGGAGCGACGGCGGCGGAGGTGAACGCGGCGCTGGCGGCGCATGGGCAGTTTTTGCCGCTGGATGGCGGCAGCGGGACTACGACGCTGGGGGCGATCCTGGCGGCGCGAAGGTCGGGGCCGCTGCGGCACGGCTTTGGGACGGCACGGGACTTCGTCATTGGTATTGAGGCGGTGACGGCGGCGGGGGAGATTGTCCATGGCGGCGGCAAGGTGGTGAAGAACGTCGCCGGCTACGATTTGATGCGCCTGCTGATCGGCTCCGCCGGGACGCTGGCGGTGATTACCGGCGTGAATTGCAAGGTGTTTCCGGCTCTGGCGGCAGCCGAAACCATGGCCTTCGCCCTGGCGGATTTTGCCGCCGCCGAGCGGCTGCGTTCGCGGCTGCTGCACTCGCCGCTGCGGCTGATTGCGCTGGAGCTGACGAACGGGACGACGGACGGGACGATGGATGAGCGCGGGCCTCAGCGTGGCGGCGGCGCGGTTGACACGGAGGGCACGTGGGCAATCACGGCGCTGGCGCGGTTCCAGGGCAGTGAGGCGGTGCGGGCGCGGTACCGGCGGGAACTGGCGGCGATTGCGGCGGAGTTGGGCGTGGACGCGCGGGCGGTGGGAGCCGAGGCGGAGATGTGGGACGCGTGGGAAGCCAAGCGGCTCCCGCTGGTAATGGGCGCGCCGTCGGGGGTCGCGGTGGATTTGCTGCGGCGGACGGCCGAGATGGCGGCCAGCGGCGGGCGCAGCCTGCGCTTTCGCGGGCGGCTTGGCTTGGGCGCGTTTGGCCTGGCGCTGGCGCCGGAGCTAACCGGCGATGCGAGGGCGGCATGGCGGCGGGAATGGCGGACGATGGCGGCGCGGGTGCATGGCGACGCTTGGCTGCAAGACGAGGCGGAGCCGTGGGATGCGGCGTGGCGCGGCATTGGCCAGGGCGCCGGGCATGGCCAGGCTCAGGACGTTTGGCGCGGCGCCCAGGACGATGACGCCGCCGGCGGTCGGGAGCCGCAACGGGAGGGCGACTGGATGGACCGGCTGAAGCGGCATCTGGACCCGCGCGGCCTATTCGGTCCGGCGGAGGCGGGGGCATGAGCGTAGCGGAAACGACCCCGGCGGCGGGAACCAGCCGCTCGGCCTTCCACACCGCGGACCGGCCGCGCTGGGAGGATTATTCCCGCTGCATCCATTGCGGCTTGTGCCTGGAAGCCTGCCCGACGTTCCGGCTGCTGGGCGAAGAGATGGATTCGCCGCGCGGACGGATTTATCAAATCGCGCAGGCGGATGCCGGGCGGTTGCCGCTGGCGGGAGCCTTTGAGACGCACATCGGGCGGTGTTTGGATTGCCGCGCCTGCCAGACCGCATGCCCGTCGGGGGTCGAGTACGGAAAGATTTTGGAGCGGGCGCGGGCGGAATTAGCGGCGCAGCGGGAAGTGCGGGGGCCGAAGGCGTGGCTGGCGAATTACGTGTTCCGCCGCTTGTTGCCCGACCCGCGGGCGATGGCGCGCCAGGCGCGGCTGCTGCGCTGGTACCAGCGCGGCGGGCCGCGGGCGGTGGCGCGGGCGACGGGAGTTTTGCGGCTGCTGGGATTGGCGCAGGCGGAGAGCCTGGCGCCGGAGGTCGAAGGCGAATTTTTCCGCGCCGAGATGGGGCGAACGTTTCCGGCGCTGGGGCCGCGGCGGGCGCGGGTGGCGTTCTTGGCGGGCTGCGTGCAGCGCGTGGCGTTCGCCGGCATGAACCGGGCAACCCTGCGCGTGCTGCAAGCGGCGGGCTGCGAGGTGGTGATTCCGGCGGCGCAGACCTGTTGCGGCGCGCTGCACGTCCACGCCGGGCGGCGGGAGGAGGCGCGGGAACTGGCGCGGACCAACATCCAGGCCTTCGCCGGCTTTGACGCCGTGGTCACCAATAGCGCCGGCTGCGGTTCGGCGCTGAAGGAATATGGTGATCTGCTGGAAGGCGACGCGGCGGCGGAAGAATTCGCCGGCCGGGTGCGCGACGCCACGGAGCTGCTGGCGGCGCTAGGGCTGCCGGCGGGGACGCTGCGGCCGCTGCCGTGGAAGGTGACTTACCAGGATCCCTGCCATTTGGCGCATGGACAGCGTATTCGCTCCGCGCCGCGGCAATTACTGGCGGCGGTGCCGGGGCTGGAGTTGGTGGAGATGGAACGGGCGGATAGTTGCTGCGGCAGCGCCGGGATTTACAACGTGGTGCAGCCGGAGATCGCCGGC